>SYDV01000040.1 GCA_005801395.1 Planctomycetia bacterium
CAGACCATGGTCGATGCCTTGACTATGGGAATTGATCCCGGACATCGCGGTGATCATGGTTATAGCGGCACTTACCTTTCACATATGTCGTGGCGTAGTCCTGGAACACCAGCAGCAGTGGAATATACGCCGAAAGAGTTGTTCGATCGTTTATTTGGTGGTCGTACGTTGCGTGCTCCAAAATGGGAAGAAGAGAGCAAAACCAGTACACGTAAAACAGCGACATCGGCGGTAAATGCTGATGATCAAATTGGATTCAGTATTTTGGATATGGTGCGCGAAGACGCACGAAGCTTAATGGGTAAACTCGGTTCAAATGATCGTGCAAAAATGGAAGGGTATCTAGACGGTATTCGTAGTATCGAAAAACGCCTAGATTTGGTAGAAATGGAAAATCAAGAAAGCGGATCAAGCACGAGTGCGAAGGATAAAAAGACTGACAAGGCGAGCTCGGCTCCTGATCTCATGATTCCAAAACAGGCTGGTCGTCCGGCATTATACGCTGACCATGTGAATTTAATGCTCGATATCTTAGTGATGGCTTTTTGGAGTGATACCACACGTATTGGAACGTTTCTGTACAGCTATGAGAAGTCGGGTCGTTCCTATCCAGAACTTGGCATTTCAGGCTCACACCACTCCATATCGCATCACGATGATAAAAAGGAAAACCTGGATAAATTGGTCAAGATTAATACGCATCACATGGAATTATTTGCACGCATGCTGACCAATATGTCGCGTATCGAAGAGGGCGATGGTACTTTATTGGATAATGTGGCGTTGATGTACGGATCAGGAATTGAAAATAGTAACAAACATAATCATGACAATCTTCCTATGATATTGGCCGGAGGCGGCGGTGTAAATTCTGGCGGTCACCACTTGGCCATGGGTAAGAAAACTCCGGTTTGTAATTTGTATTTAGATATGATGTCGATGGCGGGTCTTGAGATAGAAAAATTTGGCGACAGTACTGGGAGGTTATTGAAATAATGCCCGCCTGGTTGGTGAAACCGTTTTTCTTTCCGGTGCGTTGAACGCACCGGAATATTTATCAACAAAGTCACTACGACTTCGTATCAATTGTTATCGTTCGTGCTGGTTAGTGACCGCCGCGAAATTAAATAATCGGAAATTTCTTATGACGAGGTTCGTATCGCTGCTGGTTGTCATATTAGTCTGCGGTATGCCGCTTTTTGCCGGCGATGAAGTAGCCAAAAAAGATGAGCGACTATCCTACGACCGCAAAATACAGCCCATTTTAAGTAAGTATTGTTTTAGCTGTCATAACGACGAAAAATCGAAAGGTGACATCAATCTTCAGCGCGATGAAAACCCCACGCTAATTGCCAATAACCGCAAAGTTTGGTCGACGGTATTGCAGGTCATAGATAATAATGAAATGCCGCCCAAAAGCTCGAAAAAGATGCCGTCAGATGAAGAGCGGAAATTATTGCGCGAATTTGTTGATTACACCCTCAATCACTTAGATTGTGATAAACAAGATGATCCGGGACGTCCAGCCGTACGCCGCCTTAATCGCACGGAATATGATAACACCGTGAGAGCGTTGTTTGGCTTGGAGATAAATCCTGCCGAACATTTTTCGCCAGATGGTTTAAGCTACGGATTTGATACTATCGCTGATTCGCTGAAAGTGGCCCCGGTCCAGGTGCAGCAATATTTCGACGCGGCGGGCAAAGTTTTAGATACGGCCTTCAAAGATCGTGCGGCATTCAACCGTATCGTATTCGAGCAGCCAGGTCCCGGGAAGGACGGAAGAGAGCAAGCTCGTAAAGTAATTGCGGTGTTTGCAAAGAATGCGTACCGCAAGCCGGTCGACGAAGCACATATTGACCAGTTAATGGCAATTTATGACGTTGCTCAAAAGGCAAAAAAGCCATTTAATTTGAGTGTGCGCGCAATGATGCAGGCGGTGCTTATCTCTCCGCGTTTTCTGATGCGGGTAGAGGATCAAAATGAAAAAGAGAAAGGCCCATATCCGGTTTCGTCGTATGATATGGCCTCGCGCCTGAGTTATTTTATTTGGTCGTCGCCACCGGATGAAGAGCTACTCAAACTGGCGAGTGAAAATAAATTACAAGATCTTGCCGTGATAGAACAGCAAGCGCTGCGTATGGTTAAAGATTCCCGCAGTCGGGCCTTGGCAGAAAACTTTGCTAGTCAATGGCTGCAGTTGCGTAATTTGAAAGACCATAAACCAGACGCTAAAATATTCCCGCAATTTACCGAGTCTTTACGGGAGGCGATGTTACAAGAAGCCTATATGTTTATTGGTGAACTGATTCGTTACGATCGCCCGATTCTCGATTTACTTGATGCAAATTACACCTTCCTAAACGAAGAACTGGCTAACCATTATGGTATCAGTGGTATCAAAGGACCACGTATGCAACGGGTGGCGTTGACCGATCGTCGTCGTGGCGGAGTCGTAACGATGGCAGCGACGTTGACGATTACCGCTGATCCAGGGCGAACCAATATTCCCCGTCGCGGCAATTATGTGATGGGCACCATCTTTGGCATTCCGCCACCGCCACCACCACCTGATGTGCCACAATTAGAGGCGGCCAAAAAAGATGGGGCACCAAAGACTTTACGTGAGACGTTGGAAATGCACCGTAAGAATCCTGAGTGCGCATCTTGTCACGCAAAAACAGATCCATTGGGTTTTGGTTTAGAGAACTTCGATGCCATTGGTCGTTGGGTTGAAACCCAAGAAGGCAAGCCAATTGACGCATCCGGGGTATTACCCAATGGCGAATCATTTAATGGACCTGTCGAAATGAAAAAAATTATGGAAAAACGCAAAGATGATTTTGCACGCGGAATGACCGAATCGTTATTGATCTACGCATTAGGACGTGGACTGATTCATCAAGATGAATGCGTCGTGCGCGCCTGTATGGCCGCGTTGCAAAAGGATCGCTATAAGTTTTCCGGATTGGTTAAAACAATTGTGACCAGCTATCCTTTCACCCACCGTCGCAACGCTGAATTTTAGCCGCTATTGAAATGAATCGGGCGGTGGTTCGCAGTATCGCAGATGGTTGTCATGAGACGAATACGAGTGTAAAAAGGGAGCTTTGTTGATTGGCGCTGTGGTTTTGGAATGCTTCATTTACAACGGAACGCGATCTTTACGGTATGCCACTGTAGAAACCATTTCCTCTACATTCACTGCATCCACTAA
>SYDV01000041.1 GCA_005801395.1 Planctomycetia bacterium
ACTGGCAACAACAAAAGTGATACCAGGAAAAAGCTGCGTTGGTAACAGCTGTAAAGCAAAGGCATGATCAAAAATTACGAGGCGCTCAAAACCAAATACGACACACACTAAGGCCAGCCAGATCCACATGACCGTTGTTGAACGATCAGGCAACGGCGTGGAATCCAGCACTGCAACAGGAACAAGTACGACCATAAGTAATTATTCTGCGGCAAACGGCGGACGATCCAACCAGCAAGCCAGTGGTGTCACTGCCGTAAGTAATTCCTGATGCACAGACGCGCATGCTGCCGCAACAATAGATCGTCGAGCAAGAATATTCGTGGAATTACCGCGATAATCCGTGGCTACACCACCGCCACAACGTACTAGTAATTCTCCAGCGGCAGTATCCCAAGGATGAATGCCAAGTTCATAATACCCATCCAATCGACCGACCGCAACATACGCCAAATCTAATGAGGCCGCACCAGCACGCCGTTGATCATCACAAGCTTGCTGCAACGTACTAAATACCGCGAGCGCTTCTTCATGAACGGCAGGTGAACGAAACGGCATGGCAGTAGCGACTAAAGCCTGTCGTAAAAGTGTACATTTCGATGTGGTTCGTCGTTGATCATTTAACCACAACCCTTGTTCACGTTCCCCATAAAATAATTCATCCGCAATGGGGTCGTACACCACCGCCGTATGCGGACCGTGTTGATCACAAAAGGCTATCGACACCGCAAACATGGCGATGCCATGAATAAAGTTAGTGGTGCCATCAATTGGATCGATAATCCATAGCGCGTTCGGATTAAGCGGTTGGCCACCAGCGCCGCTTTCTTCGCCTAAGATCGCATGCTCAGGATACTGAGCCCGTATGCGCTGAATAATCTCTGCTTCGACCAAGCCATCAGCGCGCGACACGTAATCACGGTCTGCTTTCACCTGCACGTCAGTCGCTGATAAATTCTGAAAATACTGCCGAGCAATAGCACCACCGGCTTTTGCGAGTTCGGTGATAAAAGGTCGTAAGCGGCTCATGGCGGGATGTTCAACCTTGGACTTTGAACGCAATGTCAGCTTACTGGTGAGCCGTTCTCAGCACTTTCAGCGAAACGTTAGTACTATGATAAAAGCGACACGTTGAATCGACTTGGCGGTGTACTTTCCTAGATAATCCTGTGTATTGCTCACTTTGTACGAGGTAAGACCTGTACTTTATTGACTTCGACTTAACTCCAGCACGGTGGCAGCACTATGTTCAACCACCGCCCTGACCCCAGCTTGGAACACCTCACGACCCATGCGTTATTCGCACCGGTTGGTGTTCCATTCCATATGAACACTCCCACCCACACCGGCGATGTGCCGTTACATGATCACGACTTCCTAGAAATCGCGGTCGTCTTAGGCGGTGTCGGCGTGCACCGCACAATTCATGGCGAGGCGCCCATCGCAGTTGGCGACGTATTTATTTTACATCCTGGCCAATGGCATGCCTATGAACGTTGCCGTAGTTTGCAGTTATGTAACTGCCTCATTGGTATCGAATTATTGACGCATGAAATTGGCTGGGCTCGCGCTGATGCAACATTGTCTCCTTTACTTCCGCAACGAACGCATGTCCCAGGAAATGCCGGTCAAGGTGTGGTGTCATTGCAATTATCCACCAGCGAATTGCAGGCATTAATGCATCAATTAGATGAACTGCGTATCTTGCATGATCGCGATGATCCCGTGCGTTTACGGCCCGAAGTTATTGGCCGTTTATTGTTAGTCTTAGCCCAATTAAGCCGCGCCCACACCGCTTTACCACAATCACGAGCCAGCCGCAGTCATGAAGCAGATCCGAATGTACAAAACGCCATTCATGCTATGGAAGAAAAACTTGATCACGAATGGGGACTCGTCGAGATTGCAAAAATGTTAGATCTTAATCGTTCATATTTGGTGCGTTTATTTAAACGTCACACTGGTCAGTCACCAATGGCCTGGTTAGCCCGTCGTCGCGCAGAAAAAGCAGCGGTTTTATTACTTACCACTGACATGCCCATCGCCATCGTTGGAAAACAAGTTGGTTGGCATGATCCCAATTACTTTGCACGTCGCTTTCGTGCGGCATTTGGTCTAAGCGCGAGGGAATATCGCCAACAATTACCATGTCCGGCCTTGATACGACCAACAGAGGATTGGATTCAATGGCGCGCGTAATCGTGACCATGTGATTGGCTGCCAGAACGTGTGTTGTGAAGACGTGCGGATTTCTCAACGTGCGCCAGCAAAAATGACTTATAAGCTCGCCATCTGCTGAGCGGCGTTGCTTCGTCTTTTTTTCTTCGTTCCCGAATCCGCTCGCACGAAAACCGTCTATGATCATTCGCGGCCTTGCTCTCCCTCTCACTACGTACCGTCGTCGTCGCGCACAAGCGTCTCGATTAATATCCAAGGCACATGAACGTCCGATTCCCCTTTTATTAATTAGCTGCGACGAACATCGTTTACGCACCACGCGTCAAGACCCGTGGTTTGATTATTATACCGGTTGTGCTGAACCAGAAGCGGCGCTGCTGATCAATCCACATCAAACGCCACACGATACCTTATTCCTAGATGCTGGTGATCCTGCGCGCATCGTGTGGGATGGCAAACGTCTCGGCCCTGATGCACAGGCAAAACGCGTACATGGTGTGCACGCGGTAGCACCTCTTCATGATTTATTGGCCCGCGTACAAACGGCAGCCAAACACGCTGGACATCGTTTAGCGATGTGCACGCGAGATCGCGAACCTGGTTTTCAGGCTGAGCAGTTTGCTTTATGGAAAAAGAAATTACGCGGCATCACACTGATCAATGTTGAACCACAATTAGTACACCAACGCATGTACAAAGATGCTGATGAAATACGTTGGTTTCGCCAAGCTATCGACATTACTCGCAAAGGCTTACTGGCGACCTTGCCACGTATTCCAAAATTGAAAATGGAATGCGAAGTCGCGAGCGAATTAGTGATGCATTATCGCAAAGTAGCTTATGGACCACTCGCATTCCCACCCATTATTGGCAGCGGCATTGGTGGTGCGACTTTGCATTATCCACATAACGATCAACCACTGCAGCGCGGTCGCCCATTATTAATGGATTCAGGAGCTACAGCTGGTGGTTATTGCGCGGATGTCACACGAACCGTTCCGCAAAATGGGACATTTACTAATAAACGATTCAAAGAAATTTATGAGCTAGTATTGCATTGTAATGCCCTGGGTCGTAAACATGCACGCCCAGGCGTAACACGCGAAGAATTAAATGCCGTTGCGTGGAAACCCATTATTGATGCCGGATTTATTCGTCACCATGGATTATCACATCATATTGGCCTCGATGTGCATGATCCCGCTGATTACAATGTGCCCTTGGCCCCTGGAATGGTGATCAGCAATGAACCTGGAGTCTATTTACCTGAGGAAGGTTTTGGTGTTCGCATAGAAGATGATTTATTGATTACAGCGATGGGTTGTGATGAACTTACCCGACGAATTCCTAAAACGATCGCAGACATTGAAACCGCCATGCGCGGATGACCCGCACAGGGATTGTACCGGTGACAGGCGGTCTATTATGCCCGCGCAAACAAAGTAAGTTCATAACAGAGCGGGAGGCGCATGGATTGGGAAGGTAAGATCGGTACAGCGCAACTAACCTGTACAGCTACAGGGCATGTATTAGCTCCTGGGGAAAGTTTCTTTTCTGCACTCGTCGTCAATGATCGTGATTTTAAACGTCTTGATTACTGTGAAGACGCCTGGACGACTCAGGATCAAACTCCCTTTATTAGTTGGTGGAAACAAAAAGCCCCTGATTCCGATCATCAACGCAAAGCGTTTAAACTTAATGCGGCTACTTTAGTTCAAATTTTCACCAATCTCAAAGATGCACGAACACGTTCACAACAATGTTTAGCCTACGTTGTGGCGTTAGCTTTAGTTCGCGCCCGTAAATTACAATTTTTAGATATTCAAACCCTTGGTGATGAGCAATTTTTACTAATACAAAATCGTTCCGCTGGCGTGGTACATCGCATTCGTGATCCGCGATTAGGACCTGATGAAGAAGCACATGTACTGCATAATTTATTAGCGCTTACCACTGGTGAAGGAGATAACGCTAATAGTAATAATTAGTCGTGTTATTTAATTAACGTAATCGTACTGGCGTTAATGACATTGCATGCACTGGTGTATGGTCAGGTTTAAGTGTTTCTGCGGTTGGTTGTGCTTCTGGTCGCATGACTGGTCGTCGGGTAGGTGCTACTGAGGACGGAGTAGAAATACTTAATAAATCGCCTTTACGCACCGGTAATGCTTTATCCATTAAGCGACGCGGTGCTGGTGGTTCATTCATAATCATTCGTTGATCTGGACCTGTATTTTTTGCTTCACCTCGCATAGAATCTTGTAGTTCCCTTAAACGACCTGCATTAGCCATATCTGGATGATCTTTCAATAAACGATCTATTTCCATCGATGTACTTTCTGCAGTGGATAATGAATTTGATCCTGTAGCTGCTAACGCTTCTGCACCTGTGCTAGCAACACTATTTGCTGCACCACCAATGACGGCTTCTGGGGCTAACAATACACCTAAAACAGACTGTGTGCAGCCAATTTGAGTGCCCATTATAAGGGGAATGAGAAGAAGAAGACGCCAAGACATGACGGTGCTACTGTTGTTTTGATCATCATAACTCAACTACTATCACCTCAAAAGCTCAGTTCGTGCACCCCTCTGAAACGTTATTGAACCCTCTTTTCCCTAAAAATTCATTAACCTAAACCTTGTCGAAAACCTCGATCCGCACTTCTAAAGGTCATCTACTTTCAGACACTTTACTCATTCCTACCTTAAAGTTTCATATTTCGTGTCTAAAACT
>SYDV01000042.1 GCA_005801395.1 Planctomycetia bacterium
GCGAGGTTGAATATGGCGGCGACATGAAAAACGCCTTCAGCCCGACACACGATACCGGCAGCGATATGGTGAAACATTATTTCTCTGGCATTAGTCCAGAAGACTGGGCCAAACATGGCGTAAAAGAACATGACTTAGCAGTTTATCGCGGACCATCCCAAGAACAGTTGAAGAAAGTCGGCGTCGAATGCCATTTCATGGGTTATTACCACCGTTGGATTCCACAGGAACTCTATTATTATTGCGCCGAAAACACCGGGTTTATCGCCAATCCTGATGGCCGCAGTGAAGGTACTTATTCTAAATACGCCAGTCTTGATGATCGACTGGACAGCTACCATTATTATTTAGCCTATATTAAGTTTGGCATTGGTCGCTGTACCAGTGACGCAGCTCATGAAATCCGTGACGGTCATATCACGCGCGAAGAAGGCATCGCCCTGGTTAAACGATTTGATGGTGAATTCCCAGCGAAACATTTCGCTGAATTTTTGGAATACACCGGCCTGACCGAGGAAGAATTCCATCAAGCAGTCGATAATTGGCGTAGCCCGCATTTGTGGAACAAGGTTAATGGTCAATGGAAACTCAAGCAAACCATCTGGCAGGATGCCGACATGACGGCTATGCCAGGAGCAATTCCAAAGGCGATTTAAAACATGCGTATACTCGCCTTGGTCACCGCGCGCGGCGGATCAAAAGGTTTTCCTGGAAAAAACCTCGCGCGGCTTGCGGGGCGACCGTTGGTGTGTTGGGCGTTTCGTACGCTTGAGGCATTTCGCGAACGCTGTCATGAACACGAAGTTATTTTACATCTATCGACTGATTGTCCTGAAATTGCCGCCGCTTGGCCACCAGATGAACGTCCAGCGTGGCTACGCCCGGCGGAACTCGCCAGCGACACGGCGACTTCCATGGCGGTCATTAACTATGAGCTCGCTCGCTTCGCTCAATTAGGTCGTGCCTGTGATGCTGTAATTTTACTTCAACCAACTTCTCCGCTTATTGATGTGGATGATCTTATTCGCACCTGGGCTCCAATTGGGAGTGGACAGGCACTTTCGGCAATCGCCGTTGCTCCTTTGGCCCATCCATTAGCTTGGTCTCGTTACTGCAATGCGGACCAGGCTTTAATCGCAGCTGTCCCAGACGCTAATTCTGAACAGCGTCAATTGCAGCGCAGCGCCTGTTTGCCGACGGGGCTCTATGCCGCGCGCAGCGATTTTCTTGCAACATATCACACCTTTGATGTCGCTGGGGTCACTATTGGTGTTCCTATCGCAGCGAACCACGCCGTAGATATTGATCACCCCGCTGATTTGGAAATTGCCACCGCTCTGCTAGCGCATGATCGCGGCACGCGCTCTTTTCGTTTAGGTCAACGCGAGGTTGGCGGGTCAGCCCCCTGCTTCGTCATCGCTGAAGCTGGCGTTAATCACAATGGCGATCCTGAGCGCGCACTCGCCTTAGTGCGCGCTGCTGCAGATGCTGGTGCTGACGCAGTTAAATTTCAAACATTTCGAGCAAAAGATTTAGTTGGTGCCGCAGCGAGAAAAGCCGCTTATCAAGTTGCCACGACTGGCGCTGGCGAAAGTCAGTTAGCCATGCTCGAACGATTAGAGCTTGGACCGGAGGTATTTCGTGCGCTTAAGGCTGAAACTGAACGCCTCGGATTATTTTTTTTATCCACGCCCTTCGACCAGTTAAGCGCTCAGTTGCTTGGGGAATTAGGTGTCGTCGGATTTAAACTTGGGAGTGGCGATCTCACTAATTTACCGTTTCTGGCGCAAGTCGCTGATTTAGGACGTCCACTTATTTTATCGAGTGGCATGGCAACACTGGATGAAGTGGAAGATGCTATTTTCACCCTGCGTGCACGCGGCTGTAAAGATTTGGCCATGTTGCACTGCGTTAGCAGCTATCCCGCACCCGTTGCCGCCAGTAATTTACGGGCGATGGACAGCATTGGACTCGCTGTTGGTGGTCCAATAGGCATGTCCGACCACAGCTTAGGTTGGGAGGTCACGTTAGCTGCCGTGGCGCGCGGTGCGAAAATTATTGAAAAACATTTAACTCTGGACCGGACTTTGCCTGGTCCCGATCACGCTGCTTCCATTGAGCCACGTGAATTTAAACAAATGATGACGCAAATTCGTTTAGTCGAATCCGCGCTAGGCGATGGAGTTAAACAACCGGCAATATGTGAGCGTGATACCGCCGAAGTCGCTCGCCGTTCCGTGGTAGCTGCACGTGACCTCACGAGTGGAACGACGTTATGCGCTGATGATCTCGCCATAAAGCGACCTGGGACAGGGATTAAACCAAGGCGGTTTGCAACGCTGATGGGTCGTAAGCTGTGCCGTGCAGTTGCCGCAGATGAGCCGCTCCATTGGGAGGACCTCACATGAGGCTCGCCGTATTTACCAGCGGTCGTCAGGACTGGGGCATTCTGCTACCCGTGGTGCGGGCGCTGCAGGCTAGCTCATCGCTACAGTTGTTGATAATTGCCGGTGGTATGCATGGCCGTGATGGACAACGACCGACGACATTAGACGGCTGTCTCATTGCTGAATTCGTCAACACCTTACCAATGGGTGATGATCCTCTATCCGTTGCGCATGCGGCAGCCGCTACCACCAGCGCACTCACCGATACCCTAATAAAATTGCACGCCGATGCGTTACTGTTGTTGGGCGACCGAACCGAAACACTCGCTGCGGCGCTCGCCGCAACCTGTCTGCACCTTCCAATTTTTCATCTGCATGGTGGCGAAGAAACAACAGGAGCCATTGATAACGCTTGTCGGCATGCATTAACCCAATTAGCGCATTTGCATTTCGTTGCTCATCCTGCCTTTGCTGAACGCGTAAAGAACATGGGCGCGCCAGCCAATCGCGTTGTGGTCTGCGGCGCACCAGCTATCGATCTCTTATTAGCCACTGAATTATTTACGGCTGACAAATTAGCAAAAGAACTTGGATTAACTAGCTTTGGCACTGAACTGATCGTCTGCACTTACCATCCAACGACCATCGCAGCGCAAAGCCCCGCACAAGAAATTACCACGGTGATTTTAGGTATAACTGATTTTTTATCGCATCAGCCATCCGCGCACATCATCGTCACTCGCGCTAACTGCGACGCCGGTGGTGCTGCCATTAATACCGCTATGGAAAACCTAGCCGCCCGTCATGCGCAGGTACATTTGGTGAAAGATTTAGGCGTACAACGGTACTGGTCATTACTGGCACACGCCCAGGTTATGCTCGGTAATAGTTCTAGCGGAATTCTTGAAGCACCCTGCTTCGATCTGCCGGTTATTAATATTGGAGATCGTCAAGCTGGACGATTACGCGTGCATCCAGTTCACGATGTACCAGTTGACCCACAGGCCATTTCAGCGGCCCTACGTGACGCGCTTCGCACACCAAAATTACCCGTTCAACCACACGCCAGCGCCTATGGTGACGGTCACGCTGCCAAGC
>SYDV01000043.1 GCA_005801395.1 Planctomycetia bacterium
AATTATTAAAATCAATAAATCGAAATTGAATACCGCCAAAATCGACAGACGTCTCCACGCACGTCGCCTTGTCGGATTCGAGCGTTAGAGGCAGCGCCCTTCCCTCTATATCCAGGTTGATATTGCCTGGGGGCTGGTCCCACGCCAGGAATCCATCGGGGGCGAGCGTCCCCACTGTCTGCCCGTTCCGCCTAACCTCCATATGCCGCCCCTGTGCGATGATGAGATTACTTTTGCGGGCAATGATCACGCGAGACTGGCCGCTCGGAATAGGGGCATGCACTGGGGCAAGTGGAACTGATTGGCGACTAGTGCCGCACCCACCTAATACGCAGATTGCGATGGCCAATAGGGATATTAGGCGCATATTATCTCGCATGAGCGGCCACTTGTATTTCTTTCGGTGAATTCATTTAGGTAAAATTTCTTAAGCGAGCGTTAGCGAGAACTTACGGCCAACGCAATGCGCTGCCCGAATGATTAGTTCAAGGTTCACAGATTTATTATTCGGGTCCAGTATGCGGTCTAATTGACTGCGTGATGTCTTCATTCGTTTGGCCACATCAATTTTAGTTAATCCCTTCTCCTGCATTTGCTTCTGCAACTGAAAAGCAATGACACGCTTAATAGAAGTCGCTTTGACTTCCTCAAGGATGCCTTCCTCCGCTAAAAATTCATCGAAGTCCTGCCCGATATTAACCGCTTTAAACTTCACGGACTCGGCCAATGCCTGTTCCCACGTAACATAACTATCATCGGATGCGCTATGTTTTATTGGTTTAACTTTTATCATGTTTGTCTCTCTTTAAGTCGCTTGCGAGCTGTATTGAGTTCAAGTTGCGGGGTCTTTTGTGATTTCTTTACGAAGCCATGGAGGAGAATGATCGCCTGGGGCGTTTCTGCTATCGAAAAGATGACACGAGCAATCTCGTTGGGCGGAATGTTTGTGCGTATTTCCCACAATGCTCGCTCCAGTTTACGTACTAATGGCATGCCAACAGGCCAGCCTATCTGTACTTCACCGATTACCCTGCATTTGTCTCAGAATCCCAACGGGATTCCGTCCCATAGCCCAGGGTTGCGCGTTACGCGCTACCCTGGGAAAGAGTCCCATCGAATGATCAACCCCAACGGGGTTGTGTCTTCTTGCTTCAAATCCTAATACAAATCCCACGTCTCTCACTTGTCCCATTTCGGTCCCTGTTTTTTCAACAACCCACGTCGTTCGTCAGGACACAACCCCTTTGGGGTTGAGATGTTAAACTGATCGTTACCCAGGGTAGCGCGGTGCGCGCAACCCTGGGCTATGGGACGGAATCCCGTTGGGATTCTGATAAGGCAAGACCTTCGCGTCCCGATTTCGTCCGCTCAATTTTGTGGGTAATGAGTAGGCAAAAACCCTACCCTGAAACGATGAGGGGTGGTACGAGAAGTAAGGTCGAACAGGTACAAATGGAGGGGCGTTAGAAGCAGTTATTTTTATTCGGAAATAGTAACATTAAATCGCCAGCGGCCGTAGCTGATGTTCGGGAAATACCGCCTGGGCGTTGGTCGCGCCGTGTCGTTGTAAGACTGGCCATAAGACATCACGGTAGTCCGTGGTTACGGGTACGTCTCCTGGGCCTTCGAGCACATCGTCATTGAGTCCTGGCCAGGTGCCTTTGATTCCACCATGTACGCCGCCGCCGATGACGAAGGAGACTCCACCACGGCCGTGGTCGGTGCCTAGGCTGGTATTTTCTGCTACGCGACGACCGAATTCGCTGAGTACCACAATGCTCACGCGATCCAGTGCTGGGCCTAAATCTGCGATGAATGCGGCCAGGCCCGCGCCTAGGGCGTCAATGCGTGGGGTTATTACGCTGCTTTGTACAAAATGACTGTCCCAACCGTCTAAGTCGATGCAAGCGCTGCGCATGCCGAGATCGGCTTGAATTAATCGGGCAATTAAACGTAAGCGTTTGCCAAAATCAGCTGCAATTGCGCCATGTGATTTTTCCGTGGGATATTCCGCATGATGTTGCGGTTTATCCTCGGCCTGTTGCAACGCCTGTAATTGGGCGCTGGCGGCGACAGCGGCGGTTGCTGGCGCACCCAATAACGGATCTTTTGCATACCAACGAGCTAAGGTGTCGAGCATGACTTGATCAGTATTGCTGTCGACTAAATCAGCGAGCGTGCTAAAGGCCGTCGCA
Source organism: Planctomycetia bacterium (assembly GCA_005801395.1). Next base: position 2,196 of record SYDV01000043.1, read on the forward strand.
TTTGGTGCGCCGCGTAAACTTTCACTCACGGCTGATCCAACCGTGATGGCATCTAAGACGCCAGCTGCGCTCGGATTGATGGCATCGCGTAAAAATCGTCCGATCCAACCACCAGCGACGGTCTTGCCACCGTGTTCCATTAAATCCTGAGCATAAAAGTGTGAGCGCGTGTCGTCATCGCTGCCACTGGCGGGAATTATTGCCATTTGTCCACCATCATAAAGCGGTGCCAGAGGCGCGAGACCAGGATGCAAAACAAATCGATCATCGACTCGGTGGCCTTCGTTAATCGCCAGTGTCGGACGTGCGCGGCGATAGACTTCGTCGTGAATGGGAGGCAATAATGTGAGTCCATCTGCGCCACCGCGCAAAAATATGGTTACCAAAGTTCGTTGCGTGCTCATAGGGTGTTCCAATCAGCAATGCTGAAACATCGGTGAAGCCAACAATAACGATAAGGCGCGTTCTTTGTCTGCTAGTAACAACGATTTAATTTCTTCATCGGCTTGGCGTCCCAGCACGTGGGTCATGACACCGGTTGGCGATCCACAGTGCTGGAGTAATTCACGTTGATTTACTTTAGTTTTATGAAGATTCCCACGTGTTAGTTCATCAGAAAAGCGCCAGCGCCATAGTAACGTGCCTGTCCATGCTTCGGAATGATCCGGCTGTCCATCGGGTGTAGGAAATTGAAACGGAAGATGTCCGAGTCGTTGTAAATAATCATGAATAGCACGTCCGCCATCGCTGTCCGCAGCCGTAGCACGTAAACACGACGCGAGATAATGAAATGGACGTTTTAATTTTGCGCCGCGATGCTGTGGGTCATGAAAATCAGTGGTGGCAGTGAGTGCGCGTAAGGTGGCAGCGATATCGCCCTGGCTATTGATAAAAGCTTGTTCGACCGCCGCGATCGCGGTTGGGCTGGGTTGGTCGTGGATAAAATGTTGGCATAATTTTTTGGCAATATGCCGTGCCGTTGCCGGATGATTGGTGACTAATGCTAAGACGCGATCTAAATCACGTTCATTTCCACCAGCTGCAATGGTGGTGCCTAAAACTGTTTTTTCACCGTTGTCATGTTCTTGCGGATGAAATTCGACCGTGCCTTTACGGAAGCGTTTTTGATCTCGGACACTCCATCCGCTGAGACAACGTGCGATTTCCATAATGTCGTTTTGCGAATAGCCGCCGTCGAGTCCCAGCGTGTGGAGCTCTAATAATTCGCGGGCATAGTTTTCATTCGGCTTCATCCCGACTTGGGTAACGCGATTAACTCGACCATCTAAATACCACAACATCGCGGGACTCAGGACAACGGCACGAAGCAGGTCAGAAAAATTTCCGAGTGCATTCGTGCGAATAATATCGCGGTCATAAGCAACCGTGACCCAGGCGCATTCACCTTTCGACATGTCGACATTAAAATGATCGTGCCAAAAGCCGACCATGCGTTCATACAATTGTCGGTGACTGAAAACGGCACGTAGGACGGTAGCGGTGGTTAGTTCGCGCAGCAATACCGGCTCTTTATATTCGTACAGCTCACCCAGTGGTTGTGCTAAGGCTTCGTGGCGACGCACCAAGCGTTCACAGAGGTGGTCATCAATTTTTTCAGGGGCTAATTGCGACTCAATCCACGCGGCTGCCGCGTCGTCTGGATTTTGGTTCAGTGCTAATAAAGCAGCGCGGTCGCGTGGGTGAATGCCATAACTGAGCCGCATGAGGACGTGAGCGGGATAATCCAGCGTCGGGGATTTTGACAGTGCGGTAAGTGCTGGTGCGTCGGCAAATATGGTATTATTTATTAGCTCATTATTACAGCCACTGAGGCCCAACAGCCCAGCGCTGGCGAGCATGCTGTGCGTCAGCAAGGTTCGCCGCGTGACGCTCATGGCGTCGGCACTTGCGTAGCAGCGGTTGCGGTATCGTTATGGATAGGCATTGGTGTCGATGACGCAGGAGATAGTGCAGCAGCGTTAGGCGCAGTGGTACGTTGGCCGCGTAAGGTCATCACGGCGATGCCTAATCCGCTGACTAAGGTCCATGGTAACAAGACAAACCAACCAAGGATGGGCGTTAAAAAGGTGAGAGATAATACCGTGCTACCACGCATGACCGAACGCCACGGCTGAGTGTCGTCGTTTGGGGAACGTAGACCGGCACCAATACGTGCGGCTAATCCGGCAGAACCGAGAAAAGCTAATACGGCAGGAATCATCCATAGACCAATAATAATAACGGCAACTAAAGGATGCTTTAATACACTCATAATAATTGTACCAAGAATGAGAACAGGAAGTAAAATAGCTAACCCGAGAAAGGTTGCGGCGATTGGTTTTAGTGCGTATTTTTCACGACTGGCGGCGACCACCTTAGGAAAGAGAGCAAAGGCAGCGAGCCAATGTGCGTTGAGCACCAGCAAAATGCCAATGATGATAAGAAACCAGGTAAGAACATCGGCCATAATCATGGGTTAATCTCCGTTGAGGATGTGGGTGCGACCCAGCTATTGAAAGAACTAACGAGCGTGGCGGGCGACCACGCGCTGATGGTTGCGGCAATCGCTGGTGGGCGCGGGGGAGGTGGAATGAAACTGGTGTTGGGTAGGTCGCGCACGGCCTGGGCCAACTGTTGGTCTAAATTTAAATGATCAGTGAATAAGCTCGCGAGTGCGCTGAGTGAAATAAGACATCCAATAAATAAAGAAGCGGCAGCGGCGAATCCGCGCCAAGTCAGGTCAACTTGGCGTTGTTGTTGGCCTGTCGATAATCCATGTGCGGCTAATTTGGCGGCATGAAAATCACTTAACGCAGCACGTTGTGGCGGCGCCGTTCTTGCGACGGCAATTAATGTTTGCCAACGTTCTTCGGGAGTTGTCATGGCCACACCGTTTTCTGCTGTGCAATGACAGCTTTTAATCGTTGGCGCGCACGAAAGGCACGGACTTTTACTAAGGGGCGACTCCAACCCGTTAATGCGCTAATTTCTGCCACGCTGCGTTGTTCGAGATCAAGAAAAGTTAATACTAAGCGATCGTCGGGTGGTAATTGGCACAACAAATGGTCGACCAATTCTCGAGCCGCTTGGGCATTATCATGCGTGCCGTTGCCGGTTTGCAGGACGGCTAAGCTTTGTTGTGCGTCGCTCGACATCGCCGCTGGGGGCGGACGTCGTCGTTCAGCGCGCAAGACATCGCGACAAGTATTAACCGCCAAGCGCGACAACCAGTGCTCGAATGGCACCTCGGGACGCGGCTCATAACGATCCAGGCGAGCAAACATGGTCAGATAAACCTCCTGGACTAAATCGTCGTCGTTGAAACTGCGGGCGTGATAGGCCCGGACAATTTTTAACACCAATGGATGCGTGTGGTTGACCAATGCCGTCGCGGCAGATTGATCCCCTAGGCGTACCTGCGCGAGGTTGGCTATCAGGTCGAATGATTGATCCGGCACGGCAGCCATCCTAGCGATGCGTTCTGAATCTAATAACGCCGGAGTGGGGCGGGTGGTTACAACGTCTTTCATTGGCCTGGTCCGGAGGTCTGGTTCAGAAGTCCGGAAGTCCGGAAGTCTGGTTCAGAAGTCCGGAAGTCCGGAAGTCCGGTTCAGAAGTCCGGAAGTCCGGAAGTCCGGAAGTCCGGAAGTCCGGAAGTCTCACCCGATCATTTAATACTTTAGGAACGGACGTTTATCGCTCGGCTACAGAAACGCTGGGGCCAATATTGGCGACAGCATTTCTGTAGTCGCAATTACGACATCCGTGCAGAATAAA
>SYDV01000044.1 GCA_005801395.1 Planctomycetia bacterium
AAAGGCATTGGCGAATAACAGTTTATCCTCCCCGATTTTATAGCCCGGGGAAATTTTAACGATCGCGGACTGCAATAAAGTATGGTCTTTATCAGCGACCGTCACGCCTGCCGTTGTTTGCACATTCCCAGCGTTTTCCGTGTACGTTAGTGCGGTTGTTTCTAATCCGCCGATCACTGGTGCATCATTGACCGGAGTCACGACGATAGTGCGCGTTTTTAACCCGGTCGACAAGGCGCCGTCACTGGCGCTCACCGTGATGGTGCGCGTGGCGGTCGATGGCGTGTCACTGGTGTTACTGAATTTAACCGCGCTTAAAGCCGATTGATAATTAGCAGGCGTTCCGTCACCGCTGAGGGTCATAGTCCCATTAGCGCTATTCCATGTCCCAATAATAGAAGCGATGGTCGAGGTATAAGTTAACACATCGTAATTCAGTTGATAATTACCGGTCAACTGCACGGTCGCGGTGCTCATTTTTGGCGAATCAATATCCGTCAACGACAAGGGACTACCACTCGTGCTCGCTATGGCAATCGCGGCGGCGCCCTCGCTGTATGCCAATGGCGCTGCATCTAAATTTGAAAGCACTGGCGCATCGTTCACCGGCACGATGGTTAATGGGCGAGTTACGGCTGGAGACGCTAATCCACCATCATCAGTCACTTGATACCACACGGTACGAACACCGGTGGTTGGATTATGGCTGAGATTGCGGTATTTAATGCTGTAAATAGCTGTTTTATAGGCATTTGGGCTATCATTGCCCGCGAGCGACATAGTGCCTGCCGCTTGATCCCATATTCCACTAATTTTGGTGGTATTGGTAAACGACAATTGATCTTCGGCGGTTTTGAACGTTGGTGCCGCTATTTTTACCACGGCTGATTTTATAATAAGACTATCACTATCTGCGATCGTCAAACCGGAGGTAGTGACCACGGCTGCACCATCTTCGGTATACGTAATAGTTGGGGTCTCTAATCCACTGACTGACGGCGCATCGTTCACCGCCGAGATGGTTAGCTGGCGCGTCAGCGCTGCTGAATTCGCCGTTCCATCATTCACTTTATACGAAAGCGTACGTACCACCACATCAGGGCTGTCACTGCTATTGGCATATTTTACCAAACGTAAGGCCGCTTGATATTGAGCCTTGGTTGATGGCGTTGGAGACGAACTCAACGACATGACCCCCGTCGTGGCATTAAAATTACCAACAATCGTACCCGTTGTGGTGGATCCGGTAAAACTCAATAAATCCTGACCCGCTCGAAAATTACCAATAGTCACCGTGGCAGATGCCATGTTTGCGCTATCAGCGTCCGTAATAGTGAGAGTCGAAATACCCGTTATCGGATTGCCATTTTCTGTATACGACAACATCGTGACATCGGTGGCGGTCAGTACCGGATCCGCCGCAGTAAGTTGTATTTGCACACCCAGTCCTAACACCAGGACCACCAGCGTGGAAAATAGTATTTTCCCGCAGATTATTCGAATTTGTGATAACTGGAATCCAACCGCCATAGTTATTTGCAGCGAATGCGACATGCGAAGTATCCTCGTCCCTGGTGCGAATGCGGGACGGAGGCTATGTGTGACTTACACGTTGGCAATGCGGTTCATTTACACATGTGCAGGTTAATACTGTTCGGGGCGATTTATTTCTCTAATGAAATATGGGCGTTAAATAAATTGACGCGTCCCCATCATTTCACGCGACTGACTTCACACAAACAACTTCACTTCCCCATCAAATCCAAACAAATTAAATTCTTCGCATCACGTAATAGTAATTTGCCATCGGCATAAGCGGGATGGCACCAATTTTTCCCACAGGCTTGGATGCGACTGATTTCGCTGTAGGCGGCGGGGTCGGCTTTGAAGAGAATTAATTCGCCTGCGTCGTTGAGTAATAATAATTTATCGCCCATACCGAGGAATGAGGCGAAGCCTTTATCGGGGCTAGACGTGACGAGGCCGTCTTGTGCCCAGGTTTCTTTGCCGGTTTTGGCATTTACGCACAGGACTTGTTTTTTAACTAGGATATAAAGATGGTCGCCGATGAGGACGGGGCTGGAAAAATTAGGTCCCATGTCTTTATCGCGTTTCCAGGCTTCTTCCGAGGTTATGGTGCCACCTTTATTCACCACGCGCGTGGCGATTAATCCGACTTCATGCGATCCGGCAATAACTACGTCACCATAAATAACGGGGGCCATGACGTGACGTCCGTAATTCGTCGTCATCGGTACACGCCATAATAATGTACCGTCCGCGCGATTCAGACCGATCAGTCCACTGACGGTAAAACACACGACTTGTTTAACGCCAGCCAGCGTCGCGACGACGGGTGGTGCGTAGGCGGCTAAATCGTCTTGGGATTTCCAAACTTGTTTGCCGGTTTTCTTGTCCAGGCACACCACGGCGGCGCCTTTGCCACCCGTGAGAATAATAACTTGATCGCCATCAATACAGGGACTGGCATTATAACCGTGGCGGGCACCGCCTTCGGTTTTTCCTTTTTCGCCGGTGTAGAGCGCCGCGTAGTCTTTTTGATAATTCGTTTTCCATAATAATTTTCCACTTGCCAAATCTAAACAATGCAACTCGGCTTTACAGGATTGGGTAAAGACAACCGTGCCGTCACTCACTGCTGCGCAACGTGGTCCGGTGCCAAAGCCGTCTTTGTGTGGGCTATCTAATTCATCACTCCAGAGTTTTTTCGCGTCAGCAAAATTAATGGCATGAAAGGTTTCTTTGCCATTTTGCAAATCGCCATAAATGACTCGACCTTTTATAATAATAGGTGCCGCGAATCCATCTGCGACAGGACCTTGCCACACAATGCGTGGTTCGGCTGGTAATTTGGCAGGCACCGCCGTGCCCGCGACGACATTTCCGGATAATTCAGGACCACGCTGATGCGGCCAATCGGCTGCAATTCCCATCGACCAAGGGATTACACTGTGCAAGAGAGCGAGGGCGCAGACGAGAGAGAGGTTTCGCATAACAGACTATGCTCCGCCGATTTGATCCATGTCTACTCATCTTCCGACATCGGGATACAAAATGCCTATTTATCGGCGACGTGAATCCACTTGCGGCTATACGCAATAAAAAACATGAGCGGATGCCATCGGCATCCGCTCATGCGAAACCATCAGCAGAACGCGAATTTAGAAACGATCAGTCACTGCACCTTCGCTGGCCGACGACACTAATGCCGCGTATTTTGCCAGCACCCCACGCGTGTAGCGCGGCTTTGGTGCTTTCCATGTTTTCGCACGTTTCTTCATTTCGGCGTCAGTAACGTGCAAGGTGAGCGTGTGTTTGACGGCATCGATCGAAATTTTGTCGCCATTTTTGACCAAGGCGATGGGGCCGCCAACGGCAGCTTCTGGGGTGACGTGACCAACGACTAAGCCGTGGGTGCCACCACTAAAACGACCCTCGGTAATCAGCGCGACATCTTTGGCTAATCCACGGCCCATGACGGCGGAGGTTGGCGCCAACATTTCGCGCATGCCTGGGCCGCCTTTCGGGCCTTCATAGCGAATAACTAAGACGTCTCCGGCTTTCACCGTTTTATCCAGAATACGCTTGAGACATTCTTCTTCACTGGCGAATACGCGCGCTGTGCCAGTAAAGCCAAGACCTTCTTTGCCACTGATTTTCGCCACGGCACCATCGGGGGCTAAATTGCCGTACATGATGACTAAGTGACTATCCTTTTTAATTGGCTCGCTGAGTGGCTTGATAATGGTCTGCGCCGCTGGATAGGGTTTGACCCCCTTCAAGTTTTGCGCCACTGTTTTACCGGTCACGGTCAAACAATCACCGTGCAATAAGCCCGCATCTAACAACATTTTCATCAGCGGTTCGATGCCGCCAATTTTGGCTAAATCAGCAGCGTGAAATTTTCCACTTGGACGCAAGTCAGCAATAACCGGTACGCGTTTACCAATGCGGGTAAAATCTTTGAGCGATAATTTAACCTCGGCGGCGTGCGCCATTGCCATTAAATGTAAGACGGCATTGGTTGAACCACCGAGCGTAATAATAACCGTAATGGCATTTTCGAATGCCTTCTTCGTCATGATGTCGCGCGGTTTAATACCGAGCTTTAATAATTCGACCACTTGTTGCCCAGCACGCGTGCAGTCTTCGACTTTTTCCATCGAAATCGCAACTTGTGACGACGATCCAGGCAAACTCATGCCCATGGCTTCAATCGCGCTGGCCATGGTATTAGCGGTATACATGCCGCCGCATGAACCAGCACCTGGGATGGCGGTGGATTCGACACGGTGAAATTGTTTTTCGCTCATTTTGCCTTGGGCGTGGGCACCAACGGCTTCGAATACCGAAACCACGTCCGTGGCTTTAGTTTCACAATCGTCTTCGCTCTTGGTTTGTCCTGGCATAATAGAACCGCCATAAACAAAAATCGACGAGCGATTCATGCGCGCCATGGCAATCAAGCAGCCTGGCATATTTTTATCACAACCACCTAAGGCAACATATCCGTCATAGCCTTGGCCGCCCACGACGGTTTCAATCGAATCGGCAATCACTTCGCGTGACACCAATGAATATTTCATACCTTCGGTGCCCATCGAAATACCATCGCTCACCGTGATGGTATTAAATTGGACAGCCTTACCGCCTGCTGAATCGACACCCGTCGCAGCGGCTTTTGCTAAACCGTCGATGTGCATATTGCACGGCGTGACCATGGCCCAGGTCGAGGCGATACCAATTTGCGGCTTTTTAAAATCCGCTTCGGTAAATCCGACTGGGTACAACATCGAACGGCTTGGCGCACGTTCGGGGCCGTCAACAACAATGGAGGAAAAGGGACGCGGGATGGAAGTTTTTTTAGCCATGGGACGCGCATGATTGTGGACTGACCAATAGTCGCAATGGGGTATCTGGGCACCCCCAGTTGGGATGCGCCATAGAAACAACCGAACAACCGGTTTGGCGGTTAGAATCCGCCTAGCGCGGTTACTGCCGTGACATTGCGCAGGTCGTTATCCAACAAGTCGATGCGAATGCCGCCCCAAAGACCTGGATTATCGACCACATCATCAACGCCAGCGTTCAGGTAAATGCGACGCCACAGACGATAACCAAGCGTGGCACGGACCATGATATCACCTTCTTCGTAACGGCGATCGGTTGGCACCCGATCACCATTTTTCTGCCGGGCCATGACGCGCGCGGAAAGATCTCCGATAATCGGCACTTCTACATAGCCGCCCAATTCGGTTTCAATTAACCCCAGGGCGAATGATAGACGATAGCGCTGATTGTCGTCGTCAGCAAAAAAGCGCCAACCAAATAATAAATGGAAATCGACATTAAATTTATCTGGGTCATCCGTCACGACCGTGCGATCATCTGGAGCGGTGCGGTAAGAAATGCCACCTTCATAGAATTTCCACGGCTTGGGCTCGATACGTAAATAAGCCCCGTAAATGGCCGAACCCGTTTCAACATTAGCGCCACCCCCTGCGCCTAAGAATATTTTAAAATCGCTAAAACCAGAGGTCACTGGCTTCACTTCTTCTAAACGATCATTGAAGTTTTCGACCGCGACTAAGGTGCGATCATGCAACGTGTCTTCAAATACCAATTTACCGACTGTTCCCTTACCACTGGCGATTTGCGTCGTGATAACATCTAAATTTTCACCGACACGATCAAATTTTGCAGTTGCTTCGGCTAAGTTTTCCACGGTACGTTTAATATCAGCGCGATTTTCAGTAACCGTTTCATCAATCGTTTTCGCCGCCGAAGAAACATTTTTCACCGCATCGGGTAATTTATCAACCGCATCTTTGATGGCGACTCGGTTTTCGTCAACTAAGTCACGAATTTGACGCGACATTTCTTCGAAACGAACCACCGCCTCTTTAATGGCGGTGCGATTTTCTTCGACGAGTTTATTGATGCCATCAGACATTTGTGAAAAATTAACAATGGCCGTTTTGACTTCCGTACGATTTTCCGCGACTAGTTCCTGAATCTCTTTCGACATATTACCGAAATTACCCAGAGCCGTATTAGCGGTGGCAATTGCTTCCTTAATACCGGCTCGGTTTTCTTGAATCAGGCTTTGCACCGAGGCCAATACTTCATCTACGCCAACCGGATCTTCACCACGATGGCTGTCCAATAAAGTTGGCGTAATGGGACGTCCAGAACGCGAACTAATATCCATCGAAGAGCCACCCAAAACGCCCTGATTAATGACGAAACGGGTTTTATCATCGACTAAGACTTTGGCTTGATGATGAGGATCGACTAAAAAGGCCACTTTCACCGACGGGAATCCATCGGCTTCCAAAATTGGCGAAACTTCGGTCACTGTGCCCACGCGCACACCGTTAAACGTGACGTGATCGCCTTCTTTCAGCTTTGACACGCGCGCAAAACGCACGGCGTATTCGCCCTTCGCTACGCCGATTTGCGTGACAAATAACGTAAACCACGTCAACAGCCCCAGGCCGATGAAAAAGAGAATGCCGACTTTGACTTCGCTGGTTATTTGCACGGGGCGACCTTGAGGGAACTCGGGCAAGATGCTAGAGCGTTACCCCATTT
>SYDV01000045.1 GCA_005801395.1 Planctomycetia bacterium
ATCCGGAATCACATCCGACCAGCGGCATCGCTACCTTTCGCGCAGATATTGATGTATCGACGTGCGGAAAAATTTCTCCACTCCAGGCACTTAACTATTTGATTCATAGTTTTGACTCGGACGTATTATCCGTCGATTATCGTGTGCGCGGTTTTACTCGCGACATTGAAGGCCGGAAACATTTTATTGATCATAAAATGACTTCGATTCAAAACTTTATTTCCAAAGAAATTCTATCGCAATACGTCGCCGTCGATGTGAACAATTATCAAGAACGCTTGTTCCACACCAAAATGATGCGCAGTGATATTGATCTTGATCGTTACCTCTTTGGCGGCACGGCGCGTGGTAAACTGTCGACCAAGCGCGAACGCGAAAAAGTCGGAGCCCGTCTGTCAGAAGAAATCCAAGAAATCTTTTATGGTCGGAACATAGACTCGAACTGATCACGAACGTTTTGTCATCATCAATCGTTAAACGAACAACCGCCTGCAAAACAGGCGGTTGTGGTGTTTAAAGCCGACGCTCATCGGCAACAAAATCGAAACGTGGCTAATTATGCTTTATCAGCTTCGGCGGCATCGGTAGCTGCCTCAGCAGCTGGGGCGCCTGCATCGGCGGCTTTTTCTTCCGCTTTCTTTTTCGCAAAGCGCGGTGGTGGATTGCCCTTCAACGTGAACGGCGTTCCAGGTTCTAATACTTCGGCGTTCTTCTGGACAACTTTTAATACCGCTTCCACGTCTTCGCAGGCAAAGCTGGTTGATAATTTAAACGCGACACCCGTTTTGGGCTCGCCCGTCAATGCGACATATTTGGCCCAAACCACATGAGCGCTTTGCGTTAGTTCAAATGGGGTGGTTACCCAAACCGTGAAACGGTGATCAGCATTTTCGGCAGTGAACAAGCCAACATAATCACGGTGTTCACCGGGTTTAACGGTTAGACCTAACTCTTTGGCTAAATGATTCATCGCCATGCGCGCGGCTTCGGTAGAAATCGCACTGCGTTCTTGTTGGATGAATGACATTTCGTAAGCGCCGATACTCAGGCGACTGATCGCCTTGGCAGTGGTTGCGTTTATGTTGGGGCCAATAACCACCTTGAGTTCGCGTTCGGGAAAATTGGCGTATTTTACTTTAGTATCAGGCATGTTTCGGGTTATAGGAAAGGTTCCAAATGCTACAACCCCCGTGCTTAAGCGTTTGGTTAACGGTGTTCACACTTAAACAACGTGTACGCTGCTCGTCGCTTGCTCTCCCAGGACAAGCCAACGGCTTTAAATATCGAGGGAAGGTTAGATTCAACGGCCGTTCGGGGATCACTCAAAAGACAAGCTCCCAAAGGGGATAACCCTTGAGCAATTGTGTGAGCTAAAGCAGGAAATAAACCAGGACGGTATAATATATCTCCGCCCAAAATCAGGTCATAGGGCCCCAGCGGTGGTGCATCTCCCCAGTTAAGTTGAACGACCGTGGCGCGATCATTCAGTTTATTAGCGGTTATCGTTCGCTGCACTAAATCAATCGCAATGGGGCTCGCATCAGCGAAAACTACGTATTGGGCAGCGAGTGAAATTGCCGTGAAGCCAAGCGCTCCACGACCACATCCCAAATCAAGTACGCGTTGACCATGACCATTAACATGGTGTTCAAGATCGCTGGCTAACGCTGCTCCCGCAGGCCATTGATAGGCCCCCGTGATATCATCAGCGTCATCACGTGCTAAGTGAAAACGCGCATCTTCTTGCGGTTGTTTTACCCAAGCTAAATGCGCTGGCCACGAACACGGCATGTTAGGCTATTTATCGTTCGTGCCGTCGAATTATGCGTTGCTTGATAACGCCTTGGCGACCATCGGATCTTTTTCTAGATCACTGGTGGGCAATTTAACTAAACCAATAATGCGATCGATGATGGAATCTGCCGTCATACCTTGCGCTTCTGCTTCATAGCTGGCGTGCAAACGATGACGCATAACAGGTTTGGCCATGGCTTTAATATCATCAATGGTGACAAATGCGCGACCTTGTAAGGTGGCACGTGCTTTAGCGCAGAGCACTAATGATTGTCCTGCACGAGGACCGCCGCCCCATTGTAATAATTGTGCAATATCTGGGAGACCGCCTTCCTTAACTGGACGCGTGGCGCGGACCAAGGCCAAAGCATAACGTAAAATGCCTTCTGCGATGGGCGTATCGCGAACTAACGTCTGTAACGCTAATAAGGTTTCGCCAGATAGGACGGCTTCCGCTTTGGCTTTGGCTGAGCCCGTGGTGCGGCGAATAACTTCCAATTCGTCTGTTTCATTGGGATATCCAACCACGATTTTAAGCAAGAAACGGTCTAATTGCGCTTCTGGTAATGGGTAAGTGCCTTCTTGTTCAATTGGATTTTGTGTCGCAAGAACAAAGAATGGCGCGGGTAATAATCGCCGCGTGCCGCCAGCGGTAACTTGACGTTCTTGCATCGCTTCAAGTAATGCAGCTTGGGTTTTCGGTGGCGTACGATTAATTTCGTCGGCCAAAATTACCGAGGCAAAAATTGGTCCTGGAAGGAACACAAATTCGCGCGCGCCTGTGGTTTTATCTTCGCGAATGACTTCCGTGCCGGTAATATCAGCAGGCATTAAATCCGGTGTAAATTGAACGCGATTAAAGGTTAAACTGGTGGCGGAAGCCAATGTGCTAATCAACAAGGTTTTTGCCAAACCGGGCACACCTTCGAGCAAAGCGTGTCCGCCCGCAGCAAATGCGACCAACGTTTGTTCGATGACGTCCTCTTGGCCGACGATGACTTTAGCCAATTCACTTTTCAAAAGTGCGGCTGCTTGAATGGCCTGCTCACGAGTCATGACGGACATGCGGTGCTCCTTGGCGACAACGGTGGTTCAACAATTGGCAATAGCAGGGGGATGACAAGGGTCAGCTCGGTATACGTCATGTCGGTGGCATAGGCAGACGAGTCATGAGTTGCGGACCAGCTCGACAAGCTGGTCGTCAAAGTGCCGTTCTCATTGGCACGTGCGCCGCATGGTGGTTGAGAGAAACAGCGCTGTAGCTGGATCCTGGGACGGGCACTTCTAGCATCTGCCAACCCGGTCGAGCACGAAAGGTGACCCCATGGATGTACATGGCTTCCTTGCGAATCTTCGTTCTCGTCTTCGACGAGTTCTGGTACTCGATGGCTTAGCCATGGTCGTGATGTTGTTACTTGGTGGCATCACGATCGCTGTGGCGATGGATTATGTGTGGACCGTACCTGCTGCTTTACGTTTTATTTTACTTGCCGCTGTTTGTTTGGTCGTGGTTATTGCCTGTCATCGTCGTTTGATTCGTCCGTTGGGTCGTTCGATGGACGATCGTACCTTGGCACAATTAACCGAACGTCGACTGCCAACGTTAGATGGTCGCTTACTGACCCAGGTCGACGGCATCGCCATGGGCGAACATGAAATCGATGTCCTGCGTCAACAATTACAGCCAAGTGTGGTTAATAGTTTAGTTCCAGCCGCGGCTTTGCCTGGTCGTTTATTGTTGGCTAGCACTGGTTTAGCGCTGGCCGTGGTGGTGACATTACTGTTTCCTCAAATTACCAGCGATGGTATGAAGCGTTTATTGATGCCATTTGGGGACACGCAATGGGAACGCCATAGCCGCATTTCAGGACAACTCGAACGATTAGTGGTTGCTGAAGATGAACCGCTTGTGGTGCGTTTACGTCGTGACGCTGGTCCAGCGGCACCGATCCAACTGAGTTGGCGACCAATAACCAAGCACGGATCAAATCCTGAATCACGTATGTTAAGCGGCATGACAGGCCCTTGGACGCAGGCACTGAATCTCAATGCCGGTCGATATCGTTTGTTGGCTGAGTCAGGTGACGCCGTGCCACTGCGCTTAGATGCGCTCGTCGTGCGTCGGCCAGAGTTATCTACGATTTCAGCAACCATGACACCACCCGCTTATACGCAATTGCCGCCGTTACCGTTGCAAACTTTGGGATGCACCGCGCTTCCTGGCAGTACTCTCAAATTTGATATCGGTTTTGTTTTAGAAGATGGACGCACTTTAAATTTCGTGGCCGTCAAATTGAACGACCAGGTCTTGTCGACAACACGTGAGGGCACGGCTTTGCGTGGCCTTCTCGAAGTAAAAACAGGCGGCGTGATTATCGTGGAGGTCGCTGACCAAGACGGAATTAACATGGTGCCGGCACCCAAATTTACGTTAGCGCTTGGCGATGATCGCAAACCATTAGTGTCATTAAATGGTCCGCGCGCCAAAGAAACGGTAACGTTGCGAGCGCGCATTGGGTTAACCGTTGAAGCAGGCGATGATTATGGACTAGCCGCTTTAGCATTGCGTGCCTCAACCTATTCTGCGCGTGGCACTGAAGGTGATCCTGCCGATGCAACCGCCGTAGATAAACCATCAAAAGAATTACTGGCACCCTTTGTCGATATTGTGCGACAAAAAATCACCGCACGATCATCGACTGTCGTGGTTGCCGATATGGCCGCCGAAGGCGAACGAATTATTCTGCTCGGTTTGGCAGAAGACGCCAATAATATCACCGGACCTGGAAAGGGCGTAAGTCAGCCGATTGAACTCAAAGTCGTCAGCGAATCGGAATTGCGCCAAGAAATGGATCGTTTGTTGACGGAGGCTCGTGACCGTGTGGTGCAAGCGCGCGATGAAATAGCCCAAGGCTTAGCAAAGCCAGATCGGTTAGTTGTTGCCAGTCGTGGTGCCACCATGGCCGCGAATAGAGCCGGTGAATTATTATTACAGGTCACCCGTCGTTGGCGTGAAAATCAATTACCAAGTGATCAAGGCGCACCGATCGCGAAAGCCGAAATATTAGTGAATAAACAAGCGTTAGCGCGCTTAGGCGAAGCCGTTCACGGCGCAGAAGCACCCGCGCGTTTAGCAGATACCCATTTGTACGACGCGGAACAAATTCTTAATAGCCTGTTACAAGAAGGCGATCTCACTCGTATTCTGGCAAGTTTAATTGAACGCCAACGTAGTTTGGGCGAAGAAAGCCGAACTTTTGTCCGCGAACATTTAACCAAAACGTTGGACGAAGCGGCTAAGGTGCGGCAAAAAAACTTAGCGCAACGTCAGCAAGAATTATCGGACCAAGTAAAAGAAGTTGAGCGCCGGATTTTAGCGACCGATACGCAACAATTAGAAGCCGCGCGACAATTGGTACGTAGCGCAACTCCCGCAGATCAATTACAGCAAGCGGCAAAAGAATTAGGCTCAGATCGCGAGCGTCCACAATCCATTCCACGTCAAGAATCATCGCTTAAAACGCTGGAAGCCCTGTTGGAACAATTACGTGGCAATGATGCGGAAAAAGAATTAGCCGCACGAGCGGGCGAATTGGCAGCACGCGAAGAAGCTTTAGTGCGGCAATTGGAAGCTGGCGTAGATCCAAACAGCCTGAGCAAAGAGCAAGAACAATTAAAAGAAGAGACGGAACAATTAGCGAAGCAGTTAGAAAAGAATGCCGAACAACAAAAGAAAGCCAAAGCAGCAACGCAGGCACAAGATGCAGCGGCCAAATCAATGAGCAAAGGTGATCGCTCAGGATCCAGTCGCGAAGCGAGCGCGGCAGCACAATTATTACGTGATATTCAACAAGAATTGGAAAAGAAATCAGAAAAGCCTGAAGAAGACAAAGAAAAAGAGAAAAACAAAAAAGGCCCCGACGTGGTCAAGTTGTTGAAAGAACTCCAAAAACAACAAATTGCTTTAATTGCCGATAGTACAGTGGTTCATTTACGTATCGGCGACAATGAATTGGACTTTGCGGCCAGTCGTGAAGTGCCCGCATTTGCCGAACGTGAAGCCGATATTTTATTACGTATCCAAGAAGAGGGGATGAAAGAATTAGAACAAATGCCGGTGGCGCTAATGGCCGTTCAGCGAGTGTCAGCGGCATTAAAGGCGACGAGCGAATATTTAGCGACTCCAGCACTTGGAAATCGCGGCATGCGATTAGAGAAAATTGCCTTATACGAACTCGCTCGACTCATTGATATTGTCGACAACATGCCGAGTCCTGAGGAAATGGAAAAAAGTCAGGGTGGCGGTGGCGGTGGTGGTGGTCAACAACCGCCATTCCCTGCTGCTGCGCAATTGGCCTTATTAGCTGCTGCGCAAGATGAATTAGGTGTTCTGACGGCAGCCAATCGTCCAGCAGATTTAGCACAAATGCAGTTAGATTTACGCAATTTAGTCGGGGTCGTTTTGCAGGGGTCTCGTCCAAATAGTCGTGGTGCCTTGCTATTATCGCGTGCACAGCGAGCGATGGGCAGCGCCGCTGATCGGTTATCGTCATCAGATCGCGGAGCGGTTACGCGCATGGAACAAGAAGCGGCTAGCGCGGCCATTCGTCGCATTATTGCTGAAGCCAAAGGGCAACAAAACCAGGGCAGTAGTTCCGAAAACAGTGGCGAAGGTGAACAGCAAAAACAACAACAAAACCAGAAACAACAGGGGAACGGTCAACCGGAAGGTGGAAAAGGACAGCCAGGAAATAGTGAACCATCAGGAGCAACCGCACAATCTAGTAAACCAACCAAGCAAGGTGGAGGTACACAAACAGGTGTATTAACGGGTTCGCCAGAAGCGGGAGAATTTATGCATTTGCCGCCAGAGCGCCGCGAACAATTGAAGCAAGCACGCGAACAGAAATTGCCGCCAGCAGCGCTGTCAATCTTTGAACGTTATTTGGAAGTATTGGAGAATAAATAATGAAACCATGGAGCAACGGTTTGCTGGTGGCATTATGCCTCGGGGTTGTGATCAATATCCCAGGCAAATTGCAGGCAGGCGAGGTCGCAGCGAAAGAAATATCGACGCCAGACGTGGTGGTCGACAAAGGCTTGACCGCGCTGATTAAATTACAGGCAGAAAATGGTAGTTTCGATTCAGCCACTGGCATCACCAGTTTGTGCGGAATGGCGTTTTTAGCCGGCGGTCACACGCCAACTCGCGGCATTTATCGTGAACCGAGTCGCAAAGCACTGGAATACGTGCTTAAAACTCAGGACAAGGTCAGTGGTTATTTAGGCGACCCTCAAGGCAACATGTATTCGCATGGTTTCGCGACCCTTTATTTAGCTGAATGCTATGGCATGTCTCCGGATCCAACCTTGCGTCGATCCTTAGAAGCCGCGATTGATTTAATTCATCGTTCACAAAATAATGAAGGTGGCTGGCGCTACCAACCGTCACCTGTAGATGCTGATATATCCGTGTCTATTTGCCAAGTCATGGCCATGCGCGGCGCTTTCAATGTTGGCATTGGCGGTGGAGCTAGTCAGAAAGCAATTGCCAAAGCAGTCACTTATGTGCGTCGCTGTGCAATTGGCGACGGCAGCTTTAGCTACCAAGCCGGTGGCGGTGGTGGCTGGGGAACCAATGGCGCTGAAGGTATCCCGCGCTGTGCGGCTGGAACCATGTGTTTAATTGGCTCAGGAACGACCGATCTATCTGATGCCGTATTAGGTCCCGCCATGCGCTTTTTGCGCACGCATGTGTACGATCACCTGCAAGGGCGCGGTGACTATTATTGGTACGGTCAATACTATGCCGCCCAGGCACTATTCCATTCGCCCGAGATCAAAGATTGGGAAAATTATTGGGCAAAAGCCTGGCCGACGATTGCTCGCCTACAAGAATCCGACGGTTTATGGAGTCGCAGCGATAGCGTTGGACCAGCCTTTAATACCGCAATGGCCCTGATTATTCTACAAATACCCAATAATTATCTGCCCATCTTTCAACGCTAAAAAGTTGGTTGAAGTTCTGGCGTAACTATGCTTGTGTAAAATGGTTTCGATTCGACGCTGTTAACTGTGAACCAAACGCCAACCACTATCGTGCCACCTATTGCCGAC
>SYDV01000046.1 GCA_005801395.1 Planctomycetia bacterium
ACACCTATATGGCGCACGGAAACGCTTAAGATTTACCTTATCACACGCTGTCGACCTTGCTACGTTGACCACCTTACCGACTGAGCAAGTCTCCTGGTCACAAACCAATGCCGTTGAATTAGTCGCTGCCGTAGAAGCTGGCGTCGACACCACTAAAATTCTGCAACAGTGCTTTGCCTTGCTGCCGATAGCCGATATTCGCATTGAGGAACCCACCATCGAACAAGTCGTTGCGGCATTATATGGTGGGCGGGCGGGATAATGAAACACAAACTATCATTGCAAGAAGTGCTCGAAAAAAACAATCATCGTACACATGAGTTGGATCAACGTACACAACGGTGGCAGGAAAAACGAAACCGATTCATCCGAAATTTATCTCTCTCTAGCGCCATTATTCTACCAATATCCGCACGCATCATGGCTTTTGGTGGCAGCATGTCTTGGATCGCTTATCTTTTATTCTTTTTGACGGGTGGATTTTTAGGCTGGATCATTGCACGATACTCAATTGGAATGTTACGCAGCATGTTTATCTACATTGGTGGTTCCTGGCCAATATGGTTATTATGTTACTTTTGTGGGTGGTGGGGTGCTGCTGAGATCACAGGTAATTTAATAATGGGGGCGGGCCCTTTTTTATTCACAATTTGCGGTTGGCTCGGCTGGATCATTATTGGTGCCGTATTAGGATATCTCAGTGATACACATGATAACGACACCATTCAGATATGATCACCTACCTCCTCAACAGCGTAAGCATATTAACTGCCTATTTTGCATGGAATTGCTGTTCGAACCAGCAATTCCAATCCAAAATCGACTCTCAGACAAGATTGACCACAGAGCGCACAGAGTGCACAGACCACACAGAGATAAGGCATATTCCATCTCTGTGCACTCTGTGGTTAATATCTTCTTCAGTCCCATGAGAAACGAGAGAGATCTTTAGTGAAAAATCAGCAAAATAATGATGAAAAACAAGAACGGTGTATGGAAACCGAGGAGCTAAATGTACTTCTTAAGTTCACGCCATTGCATTTCCCTTTTATTCTGAACAAAGACGAAAAATATGAAGCCCTACGATAATCCAGATATTAATGAATTAATTGCCCTCGCCCTGCGTGAAGATTTGCGCCTTGCCGGCGATGTGACTTGCCAAGTTTTGGTACCGCCACAGGCAAAATTACACGGTGTGGTACGCGCGAAAGCTGCTGGTGTGGTTTGTGGATTACCACTTTTCCCGTTGGTATTTGCGGCTGTTTCTCAATCACTACCGGACTGCAGTGTTGAGGTAAGCTGGTGCGCTTCTGATGGCACTGCGGTCGTTCCTGGTGATGAAGTGCTGCGCTGTCATGGAAATGCCACGACCCTGTTAATCGCGGAACGCACGGCGCTCAATCTCTGCCAACGTTTATCCGGCACCGCCACCATGGCCCGTCGTTACACCAATGCCGTCGCTGGTACCAAAGCGAAAGTATTCGACACACGTAAAACGACGCCCGGTATGCGCCTATTAGAAAAACATGCTGTATTGTGTGGCGGCGCTCATAACCACCGCATTGGATTATACGACCAAGTGCTCATTAAAGACAATCATATCGCTTTAATGCCACCTGGTCCGCATGGTAGCGGCCCCGCAGAAGCCGTCAGACGCGCGCGTGAACAATTAGGCTCAGATACCATCATCGAAGTTGAAATTGAGTTTCTTGAAGATTTAGAAGCCGTGATCTGCGCTGGAGCCGATATTGTTTTGCTCGATAATATGACGCCAAATTTATTACGAGCTGCCGTTGAACGACGCAATCATGTGCAAGGTAGCCGACCTGTAGCGCTTGAAGCCTCCGGCGGAATTACCTTATCAACGATTCGTGCGGTTGCCGAAACCGGAGTTGAGCGAATATCGACTGGGGCATTAACCCATTCTGTACCAGCACTCGATTTATCGCTGCGCACGACGGTGGCATGAACAACCTAGTACCAACGATCACTCCGCTCGCGGCGATGGCAGCAGTTGCTGATGCTGCTGTGCTGATCTGTTTAATTGGAACCCAGGGAGCGACCTTAGCCTGGGATGACGATACCGTTGATACATGTCTCATAGCGTCAGACGTCCCCATAGATTTTACGCATCGGGATCACCAAGAAACCTTTTTCGAACCCACTTGCGGACAGACCTGGGGAAACGTCCCCCCGTCAGCTACTTTTATTCAATTGGATTATGAGTTTCCCACGATCACTCCACGCGTACTCAAACCACGACATATCGTGCAATGGGATTCCTTAGGTATTTGTCGTATTTTGACGGAGGATTCCGCAACGGCGGAACAAACCAAGGCCCGCTTACAGCGCAATCCGATTTTATTTCCCAAGGTGCAATTCGCCACTCCGCTACGTGGTCGATGGTCCGAATCCGAATACTCTGGGCGAATAAATCAAATTCGTGAATGGATTGCCGCCGGAGATTGTTACCAAGCAAATTTAGCCATGCCTTTCTCTGCGACACTCCAGGCAGGGCCACAACGCGATGTCGCTTTATTTACCCAATTAGTCACCGGCAGTGCCGCCCCATTCGCGGGATTTTTTCGCAGTCCAGGGCGTCCAAGCGTTGTTAGCCACAGTCCTGAATGTTTTATTTCTCAACGTGGAAAGCGGCTCGTTAGCATTCCGATTAAAGGTACCCGACGGCGCTTCCACGGACGCGAAGATGAAATTCGTGCCGATTTAATTAATGCGCCCAAAGACCAGGCTGAATTAGCCATGATAGTCGATCTCGTACGTAATGATTTAGGACGCGTTGCCATTCCTGGAAGTGTTCGGGTGGTTGACCACGGACATTTAATTGATTTATCCCATGTCCATCACCGCGCTGCTCGTATTGAGGCCACACTCGCCCAG
This sequence comes from Planctomycetia bacterium, assembly GCA_005801395.1. The sequence continues at coordinate 2,899 of SYDV01000046.1, forward strand.
AGTCAACACTTACGCCATGTCGTAGCAGCAGCATTTCCTGCCGGCTCTATTACAGGCGCACCAAAACTTCGCGCCATGCAAATTTTGCGCGAACTAGAAAATAGCCCACGTGGTGCCTATTGCGGTACTTTTGGTTGGATGGATGCACACAGCGCCGATTTAGCCGTCGCTATTCGCACAGCGAGCATCACTAATGACCAACTCACGTTTCACGCTGGCGGTGGAATTGTTTGGGATTCAGAAGCACGCGCTGAATGGGACGAAATACACGCCAAAGCCGCAGGTTTTGCCCACGCCATCGGAGCTTGGCCATGAGACGAACATTATTTAATTCATTCATTACGCTCTTCATTTTTTTACTATTTTCCTGTGATGACACGCGAAAGCCATTAACAAAGACCACTGAAAATAAAAAACCACGCATCGTCAACGAAGATGAAAATGCCCGCTGGGTTATTTTTGGTAATGACACGCAACATCCGTCGGTCGCGTCCCTTGAAGAAGCCACTGAAATGGACCTTATTCAACAACTCATGGATGATGGGCTGTATGAACAAGCGAGAATCCGTTTAGATGGGTTATTAACCAAGGGCTGCGAACATCCGCAGGCTTATTTATTGCGCGCACAATTGCATTATCAGCGTGGTGAATTGGAGGAAGTCATCCCGTGGTGTAATAAAGCCCTTGCTGCCAGTAGTTATTGGATTGAACCACGCATGTTATTAGCACAAAACTATATTCGCCTCAAACGGTTATCGAGTGCCGAAAATGTCTTAAATGATCTTGATCGTTTAGCGCCAAAATTACCTTGGGGGCCCTATGGAACTGGCACCATCGCTGCGATGCGCGGTGATATTCCACGCGCGATAATCTTAATTGATAAAGCCCTCCAACGTGACCCGCGCCATGTGCCCAGCTTGCGCGTCCGCGCACAATTAGCTGCCCAAGGAAAAAATCCTGCGTTCGAAGAACAGCTATTAGGGCGCTATTTAGCGGAAGTACCCGATTCAGCCTGGGCCCACGAACGCCTTGGTGAATTAGCCCTCGCCGACAGTCGCCTCGCCGATGCCAAACGATCTTTCTTGCGCGCTTACGACCTACACCCATCGACCACCATTGCCAGACGCCTCGCTGAACTCGCACAACGCAGCAATGATCCTGCAGAATCCACCTACTGGCAAATTCGCGCCGGAACCATTACTGCGCCAAAGCCAGCAGACCCTGCCGACCCTTGACCCTTCCGCCTCTCGCTCATCATCCAACCCCTCAGAACAAGACCTATTGGGGTGTCGTCTAACGGTAGGACT
>SYDV01000047.1 GCA_005801395.1 Planctomycetia bacterium
AATCACCTAAACGGTCTTCCTTTTTCCTGAGTTGCTCGGTTATACCATCAATGTCCGCACGGTCGCTGAAAGACAATGGTCGACCTAAGGCAAAAGACGTCATTTTGTGGACTAGGGCCCGTGCAAATTGGTCTTGTCTCTCAGAAAGGAGGTAGCGCTTGAGACCATCCATGCCGGCAATCGATTGTTTATTAAACAAGGCGGCAGTCGCGTCTACGGGTTTGCCATTAGTTTGCAGACGGTAAGCACCGACGGCATCGTAATTTTCAAAGGCGATTCCCCAGGGGTCTATTTTAGCATGGCATGAAAAACAAGCCGGTTTATCGCGGTGATCGGCGATACGATCTTTTAGGCTCATTTTTAATATCTCAGGGTTGGTAAGATCTACCTCTGGAACATTGGGCGGTGGAGGTGGCGGGGGATCATTTAATATTTTCTTTAAAACCCAGACACCGCGTTTAACGGTATGGGAATCTTTACCATCAGAATTCATGGCCAAAAGACCAGACGCGGTTAGTAATCCGCCGCGATTTATTTTAGAGTCAATTACCACTTTTCGGAATTCCGGTCCGTAGACCTCTGGGATTTTATAATGTTTTGCCAAGCGTTCATTCACCATGACGTAATCAGCATGAAGGAAGTCTAAGATGCTGTTATTCTGTTGCAGGACGTCATTGAAAAAGGCGATGACCTCTGCCTGCATGGCTTCTTTGAGGTGTTTGTCGTAAACGCCTTTAAAAAGATTGGCGTCAATATTGACATTTTCTAAAGCGTCCAGTCCGAGCCATTGATGAACAAAGTTTTTCGCAAAGCGCTGAGAACGAGGATCAGCGAGTAATCGTTTGGTTTGAACGGCCAATATTTTGGGGTCGCTGAGTTTGCCAAGTTTTGCCAGGTCGAGTAGTTCTTGGTCAGGAATACTGCACCATAAGAAAAACGAGAGTCGGCTAGCTAATTCATAACCGCTGATGTTTTTTGTGCTCGTGCCTGATTTATCTGGTGCCTTCTGAGTCAGGTAGAGAAATTCTGGTGCGGCAAGAACCGTTGATAAGACTTCTAGCATGGCCTCTTCAAACGTGGCGAAGCCAGGACGATATTTCGAGAATAAAGACACAAAGGGAGTCACATCCACGGCGGTAATCGGACGACGCCAAGCGCGAGTCATGAATTTAGTAAGCACGTCCGCGGCATTTTTTTTCTCGTCGCCTTTAATTTTTTGCTCACCAAAAATATCGCTGTGCGTTTTTGGTGGCCATTGGGCGTAAAAGGGCGCCAGGATTTCTAGGTAATCGGCGTGAATTTGTAGTGGCTTGTCGCCTTTTCGGTTCCCGCTGGTAATGACCTGAATCGTCAGGAATTCATCTGGTCGGCCTAGTTGTTTATCTTTTTTTCGGAACGGGTTGCGGGTAATTTCACTCAGCGGAATATCGAATTGAATAAATTCAGGTTTATTTGAAGGTGCCGTGATGGGAACGTCACGTTTGCTGATAATCTCTGAAAAATTTGCGTTATTGCTGGTGTGGGCACTGAGCGTTAATCGCAGACTTGTATGTTCATTGTGTTCCATCGTTGTCCGTCCAGCACGTAAACGCACACGCATTACGCCAGCATCGGGGAGCGTCTCGCCTAAATTTATTTTCCAGGAGTCATTTGATCCCAGGACCAGAACAACCGGAGATATGGCGGGGGCTGTATCGGTGAGCGTATCTGCAAGTGTGGTGCATTCAGGTTTGTACTCGTCCTTGGCGAGCAGGCTTTTACCAGTGTCTGGATTAGTTAGGTAAGTCTTAGTTTTGTCAAAACTGTTGGTGTCTGAAGGCGCTTCCTTTGACCCCTTCATGATTTCCTGCATTGATATTAGGTAAGCGGCCACTTTCGGACGCTCACCAATAACGGTAGCTTTTCGTAAGGCATTGAGTCCGAGTTCGCGATAGCGCTCAAATTGCATGCCTGACATGTGCAATAAAGATGAGTTGTTCAAAAAGCCATCTTCAGAAACCGTTTCAGGCGGTAATAGGTCGGAGAATTCGTAAGCCAGACCAGTTATATCCTGCAGGGCATAATTGTATTCGTAACGGGTCATGCGGCGAAACGAAGTGAATCCTTGTTCATTTTGGCGTACATGGGAGGCCTTTTGAATTTCAGATCCGAGCCAATTAATAATATCGTTGCGCTGTTGATCATTCAGGTGAATGTCTTTGGCATCTTCCGGTGGCATTTCTCCATTGCTTACAACTTCAAATACTTCTAACCATCTGTTAATATCACCGCCTTTTAATAAATCTGGGTTGAGTGTGTCGGCGCGAAATTTCCCTTTTTGCTTTTCGGGGCCGTGGCATGTGATGCAGGTCGCTTTTATTGCAGGCGCAACTTGAGCATTAAAATCTACGAGATTTGCGGTGGGTGCTCCCGCGGGCGTTTGTGGTTTGGTTGTATTGGTTAATTTTAGGTACGAAGATTTTTGCCGACCGATTTCTCGGGCTTCTGGTAAAGGGGGTAATTCCTTCGACCCGCCATTTGTGGGGTCGTTATCGGCAGCTTCGAGACTTGGGTTGAGCAGGAAAAAAACAGCTACAAGGCAACAAATTGATCTAATGACTCGCCTCAGTTGAGGTGATTTTTGTCCGGAACTTTGAACGCGTAGATGGCGCATCAGCGACTCCGCCTAGGAATATGCGATAATACTAACAATGACGCACAAGATCCAAAGATGTTGATGAAAAAATTTGAATAACCGCTGATACGGGGCAATTCCGGGATATTATAGCATCGTTTACGGACATTAATTGGCGAAAAGAACGCGATTCATTGCAGGTCCTTGTGGCAGCATACCAGATATTTGACATAAATTGTATGATGATCTCGGTTTCTTTGTCACTACACCATTTTCACCTGATTCTACCACTATGGCCATGGTTTTCAGGGCCTGTTTTCTCAGGTGAATTATCCGAGATGGTCTGGCACCAAACGGCCATGCGTTTTCGTGGAATTCCCATCGTTATGCCGAAAAGTACCTAATTAAAACGAGGCGGTTGTTCCCAAATCGCTAATACCAAACAGCCGGATGGACTAGTGACCTGATGCGCGCTGCCAGGTGGATTGACGAGCAGCGTTCCGGCCGGGTGTTCACCAACCTGATCAACTTGATCGCCGCTCAAAATGAAAAGGTGTTCATAACCTGGGTGAACATGTTGCGGTACGGAAGCGCCTGGTTCATATCGCAGTAACGCGGCGCTATGTCCATCGTCTTCTTTATAGAGTCGCGCGATAGAAACACCGGGATGAAATGGTTTCCAATCAAGGGTATTATTGCGCACTTGTTGTAACAAATCAGCAAAGACTAATGGTTTTTTCATATGTTTTTTCTCATCAATGCGTGACGATGACGTTGCCTTGATGGCGACGATGAATCGAAGCGTGAGTGAACATGGTGGCTGGTTTGGATCGCTGTAAATTGTTTAATAGGATGTTTTCTACGCCTAGAATGAACATCTAAAGTGATACCGTAACCCGGGCAATTTTTCCTAGGTATGATTCGTTTGGTCGAACCTATCTCCAGAGTTAAGGGTATAAAAAATCATGCCTTAAGTCATGATGATCAGAACCTGATGATGGTCCGGCAACCAAACTAACCCTTATTTCATGAAACGCAGAGAATTTATGACACGTCAATCCCTTATGAAACAAAAAATCCTCGCCACATTCGCACCATTAGCCGGTCTTTTATCGGTAACTCTGCCCATTTCGGCAGCCACGGTCAATGTTCCTGATGATTTAGAATGGAAGATGTTTGCGGGTCCTGAGGTAGCGGCTTGTGCCGTGGTGGTAAGCGCTCACCCAGATGGTTCGGTCTTTGTTGGAATTGATAAAAATGGTTCGCTGGGCAAGGGTAAAGATAAAGGGTACGTGCTTAAGTTTATTGATACGAATCATGACGGTGTGGCAGATTCGCATACGGAATTCGCTAAGCTTGAATCGGTGCGCGGTTTAATGGCCGTTGGTGACAAACTCTACGCGCTGCATTCAACGTGGAAGGACGGAAAAACATTCGATACCGCCTATGTTTCGGTGGTCGAAGATAAAAATAAAGATGGCCTTGCTGATGGCCCGCCAAAAACGTTGATTACCGGTATCAGCGCCCCTGCTTTTAATAATTCTCGTGGTGTTGACCATACGACCAATGGTATTCGTATGGGAATTGATGGATGGATCTATATTGCGATGGGTGACTTCGGCATCGTTGATGCAGAGGGGACTGATGGCACTAAATTAACCGTCCTTGGTGGAGGGGTGGTCCGGGTCAGGCCCGATGGTTCTGAGTTGGAAGAGTATATTCACGGTACGCGAAACATTTATGATATCGCAATTGATCCGTTTATGAATGTATTCACGCGTGATAATACCAATGATGGTGGTGGATGGAATATTCGCTTCACTCACGAAATTCAGACGGGCCAATATGGGTACCCCAAACTATTTAAACGCTATACGGATGAAATTTTACCTGCTTTGATTGATGTTGGTGGCGGATCAGGAACCGGATCCCTGTAT
>SYDV01000048.1 GCA_005801395.1 Planctomycetia bacterium
CGATGGCAGCCGGGCACATCTTTTCTAAGCTGCCCCACTCATGTTTGACGGCCAATGAAACCAGCACCTATAAGCGTCGATTCGTCAGTGACGACTAATGATACCGCAGAATTGTCGGTGCAGGGCCCACGCATGCCTTCGCAAATTGGCCCCTACAAGATTATTCGCCTCATTGGCCGGGGCGGAATGGGTTCCGTCTATCGTGCACGCGTGGTGATTTCCTGCCAAATTCCAATTGGTCTCGATGTCGCACTTAAGTTATTGCGCGAAACCGATGACAAAGAGCGCAAACGTTTTGCCCGCGAAGCCTCATACCTGCAAGCGTTGCAACATCCAGGTATTGTTCGCGTGCTCGATAATGGTGAATACGAAGGACAACCATATATCGTTATGCAATTGGTCGAAGGCCGACATGCCGACGATTTATTAACCAGCGGGAAACCCGTCGAACAACAATTGGTTGCCGATATCGGGATACAAGCACTTGAAGCGCTACACGTCGCGCACATGCATGGCATATTACATCGTGATATTAAGCCTGGAAATATCATGATTGGTGAAAATGGACAAGTAAAATTAGTCGACTTCGGCTTAGCCCAATACATAGATATGGCGGAGTCACATTTAACGGCGACTGGCGCTGTCGTAGGAACGCCTGCCTACATGAGTCCCGAACAAGCCTCTGGCCGACGCGAAGATATTTCTCGTCGTAGCGACGTCTACAGCATGGGTGCCTGTCTTTATGAATTAGTAACCGGGCAACAACCGTTTACGGCTGATAATTCAGTGGCCTTATTACGCTGCATCATTGAAGACACGCTCACGCGTCCGTCACATCATCGTCCTGATATCGCCCGCGATTTGGAAACCATCATTCTAAAATCCATGGCGAAAGATTGGCGTGATCGTTATCCGTCAGCTGAAGCCATGGCAGCTGATTTACGACGTTATCGTTTAGGTTTACGCCTGCGTACGGCTCGTCCGAATTTTTTACGTCCCCTCCTGCGTTCTGCTTGGCAACAACGTGCGGCATTATCCTTAGTCGCTTTGGTGGTCTTTATTGCCGTTAGCGCCACCAGCTTAGTCCTGCGTGCGGCACTTAAACGCGCTGAACAGGCAGGCATGGCCAGCGTGGTACCCGTCGTTACCACTCCTCCCCCCACGACCACAACTGGCACCAATGTTTTACCGCCAACACCTGTTGAACCGGTTGATCCATGGGTGGAAACTCTCAGCCAAGATATTTCTTTAGACGAACCCATGAGTCCGCTCGGTATGATTGACGGAGCGGTGTTGGGCCAAGATATGAAACGAGTTGCCCTGCCTGCGGTTTCTGGCCCAGTTCGCCTAAAAACTTCAATCGAGTTAATTGACACCACAGGCGTCGTAGAACTTATTGTGAGCGATCGTGACGTAGGCAAAGGCTATCGTGTTCGTTTGCTCGCCACGCAAACGAATGACCGCTTAGAATTACTGCGCGAAGACAAAGTGGTACGTAGTCAAGATTTAGGACAGTTAGTTCGCGGTCGCCCACTGCGTCTCTCACTTGAGCGCATTGAAGATACCCTTACGGCAACCCTTGATCGACGCGAACCCTTGCAATTTCGCGATTTGGTGCCCATTGAAGGGATTTACGCGGACGCCGTGCATATCGCCTTTATTCCAGGACAGGTAAAAGTTTCAAATGTCGTCTTAGAACGCCAGCGCAGTACGCTCTACGTGAGCGCACTAGCGAAACCAGATAGCTTACGCCAATCTGGCCTTTTCTCGCGCGCCAAAGAGGAATATGAGCGCTTTATTAATGACCATCCCAATGCGCCAGAAATACGCGCAGCGCAATTACGACTAGCCTTGTGTCTAGAAGACATGAAGACGCCCAGTTACGATGAATTAGCGTTAGCCAAATATAACGAAATCGCCAGCGTATATCGCGATGATGATAATTACGTATTGGCGGCCACATTCCACGCTTGGGGTTGTGCACTACGGCTTGGACGCATTCAAGAAGCGGAAGAATATTTCGAAGCGATTCGTAGCGGTTATGATTTAACCTCACTGTTACCAACCATTCCTGAAGCCACCGTTAAAGGCTTAGTGAAAGATTATCTCACGCGCGCGAACACGTTATCCGCCACCGAACCTGATCGTGCCGTTCGTCTATTTATTGTTTGCGGCGACATTGCTGCGTACCTTAACCAACCAAAAGAGTTAGCCCTCGCGCAAAGCCGCGCTGGTGAATTGCTGATGCTGCAAAATCGCTACGGGGAAGCGCTCAGTTGTTATCGCGCCGTCATTGATGACGAACGAGTCGATGACATCACACGAACGAGATTCCGTTTACGCAGCGCTGAGGTCGACCGCCTACGTCATCGTTTTGATTCTGCCGAAGCCACTTATCAAAGCATACTTGCGCAAAACATTCATTATGGCGATACCACACAATGGGCGCGTTTGTGGCTAGGCGATTTATATGTGCAACGTGGTGACATCGTTGGCGCGCTGACCTGTTGGGGCAAAGGCGGAGAAATCAAAACCTTGCCAGGAAGCATTATGTACCATCTGTTAACGGCTGAACGTTCAAAAGGATTTAAAGTCGGACAACCCTACACCAATGAAATTATTTATTTCAATGCGCGGTTAGCGCTTTTACGTGGGCGTTCTGACGATTATCGCAAACAACTTCAACAAATCATAGATACCGGCCCGGCACATGATTGGCCGGTATTAATCGCTAGTCGTTTAATCGAACAGCTCGAATTCATTACGCCAGAATCAGAACCAGCATCTGTTATCGAAGCAAAATAAAGCGCTTTAATACCAATTTCGAGTCATCTTTGCCTAAACCGAAAGAAGATGAACAAGAGGAACGGAGAAACGGAGGGGGAAACAAGACCGTGGCAAGAGAGAAAAAATCAAGATTATCTGATCTTCTCTCCCTCTTCCTCCGTTTCTCCGTTCCTCCTGTTAATTCATTTTTTTTCTTACATCAGGCATGTTTGACTCGGAATTGGTATAAGAATTCCGGCCTTTCCATATTAGCTTTCACGAACAAACACAAAGAGCCACCGCTACATGAGTGGTGGCTCTTCTGTTTTTTTTGGCCTGGAAGGCGCTTATGTAACGAATCTTAGCAACGGTCTGATCGCTGCCGATAAAGATTGATCCGTAAATTCACCGACTCGCTCAAGACCTTATAGAAAGACTTGAGCAGGTCAGCCAAGAATAAGAAATTCTTACTCTTCCTTTTCTTCCTCTTCTTCATCTTCGAGGTCTTCATCCATGTCTTCGTTTTCTTCATCGACGACATCGACGAATTCATCCAGGGCATCCCGAATTGCTTCGTTAATTTTGAAACCCTCGTTTTTAATGAGTTTGATAATGTCCTCTGCCATGCCCATGAACGGACTCCTTCTATTAAAGCTGACGTGCGGTTAGCGGTTCGTAACAGCGGTTATGATGAACACCAGCCCCCTGCGGGACTGATTGGTGACGATCCCTGAATGGCCGTCGTAGCGACAACCTCGGATCAGAAACGCTGACGTAGACCGCAATTGGAAACTGTCAATCCCAAGTGTGAAAAAATGATCTACACGCATGGCCTACTTGCTCCTGTGCCCAATCAGGTACACCCCATTTATGCAAAATGAACAGCCGCTAAATCAACAGAGCCAACACCAAATTAATACCGCTCCACGAGCCGCGCGCATTGGCATTGTTGTGACATCAGATCGCGCCAGTGCCGGAATTTATCAAGACTTAGGTGGACCCGCTATCCGCGAAACCATGCGCGCGTATTTACGTTCGCCTTGGACAGACGTCTATCGCCTGATCAATGATGATCAGGCGACCATCGAAAGCACACTACGATCGTTGTGCGATGAAGAACACTGCGATCTTATTGTAACCACTGGAGGCACCGGACCAGCCGCACGCGATGTCACCCCAGAAGCTACGACAGCGATTTGCCAAAAAATGATGCCCGGTTTCGGAGAATTAATGCGTGCTACATCGCTACAATTTGTACCAACAGCGATCTTATCACGGCAAACCGCAGGAATTCGAGGGAAATCCTTGATTATTAATCTTCCTGGGAAACCGAAAAGCATTCGAGAATGCCTTGATGCGGTATTTCCCGCCGTGCCTTATTGTCTCGATTTGATTGGCGCGGCGTATCTAGAAACACACGAAGACGTGATCAAAGCCTTCAGACCAAAAACGAAATAAATCTTAACTTATAAGATTTCAATAAACTGATGCTGTGGATTTTGCTTCGCGCAATAAGACTTGTCCCACTCGCTCGGGAACAACACCACCGGCTTACCGCGATGATCTTTCGCTAAATAACTACCATGAGTTGGTTTAAATTGTTCAATATCACCAACGAGCCATGAACTACATTGATAAGGCAAGTCGCTGACATCAGCCTCGACACCATATTCATCTTTCAGGCGATAACGCAGCACTTCAAACTGCAAACGGCCAACCGCAGCAATAAAGGGATCACTCATAGGATTATCCCAACTTCGCAAAACCTGAAACGCACCTTCGCTAGCTAATTGCACAATGCCTTTATCAAATGATTTTCGCTTGGTCAAATCAGATGGCATAACACGAGCAAATACTTCCGGCGGGAACTGTGGCAATGGCGCATGCTCAAAACCATCCTTTGCTGGACCACCTTGAGCCAAAATCGTATCGCCAATAGCAAACCCCGCGTTCACCAATCCAACCACATCCCCAGGATAAGCAACATCAAGCGTCGTACGATCACGCGCGACCAACGTTTGCGGACGCGACAACCGCACTTCGCGAACAAAGGCTCCGCGATGATAATGTTTCACCACGATATCGCGCTCAAAGCGCCCAGAACAAATGCGCACAAACACCAAACTATCACGATGCCGAGGATCCATGTTTGCTTGTATTTTAAAGGCATAGGCACTAAACGAATTCAATATCGGATTAATCGTAATTTCGGTGCCATCTAATTTCGTTGCTTGGCGCGGACTCGGTGCCGGTGCCATATCGACGAATGCATCATAAAAAGGTTCGATACCGAAATTGGTGAGTGCAGAGCCAAAAAATACCGGCGTAATTTGTCCACGGCGAAATGCCTCATGACTGTAGGGATTACCCGCAATTTCCAACATTTCCAAGTCATCGCGCATTTTTCTGGCTAAATCTTCACCAATTAATGTTTGTGCTTGATCTGAGCTCAAGGCAACACGTTCCATGGCGGCGCGCTGCGATCCACCAGCGGCTGTTTTCTTAAAGACAATTAAATCTGCGCTCGCACGATCGACCACGCCAACAAAGTCGCGTCCCATACCAACTGGCCAATTCATGGCACTCGCTTGAATACCTAAGACGTCTTCTACTTCCGTCATCAGTTCCAGCGGATCGCGACCAGGTAAATCGCATTTATTAATAAATGTCAGCACTGGCACGCCACGCAATTTACACGCCGCAAATAATTTTCGCGTTTGCGTTTCAACACCCTTCGACGCATCCAGCACCATAATTGCGCTATCAGCGGCGGTTAATGTGCGATACGTGTCTTCACTAAAATCCTGGTGTCCTGGCGTATCAAGGACATTAATAATGTGATCTTTATATTCGAATTGCATGACCGAAGCGGTAATCGAAATACCGCGTTCTTGTTCCATCGTCATCCAGTCCGACGTTGCCATTTTTCCCGTTTTACGATTTTTCACCATACCCGCGGTGCGCAACATACCTGC
>SYDV01000049.1 GCA_005801395.1 Planctomycetia bacterium
ACAGGCTTCTGCCAGTATGATGTACAAACGATCCGCATCGCTAGCCCGTTCTTTCAACATCGCCGACGCCAGCGCAATCTGACGCGGCAAATCACCTGCGGTTTGAGCCTCGGCTAGCTGCTGAGTTAAAATGGAGAGGATGCCAGTCATGAGTTTGGTGCCAGGAAGAGAAAGTAACATCCATTGCAATGAAGGCACGCAATTAGACTGTTAATTACGTATCCTTTTACAACGGTGACTCATACCGCTCCAGCGGTCATAGAAAATCAGACCATTTTGTTACATAAGTAGTCTTATCTTTTCATGGTTTGCCGGCGCTAGCGATATCCTGACACCATTCTTTCCAAAATAATCGCTGTCGTAATCCCTCGAAAACCAAATCCCAAAAAAAAATTATGAAATATGAGTACCCCATTAGGTGAGTCTTGGCTCCAAAGGGATCAGGTGCTTACACACATATAGCAAAGACGCCTCATCTAATATCGCAGATGAAACCTATCTCATTCGAGTACCAAGACCAAAGTCAAAGACTGCCCTTCATTTGGCTTGGCTAAGATTGGCCATCACAAAATGCCAAATTAAGCGTCTTTTTTACCCGTGATAAAGCGCCACGCCATGGTGAGTGGATCATAGTAACGATCCGCCACTCGTTCCTTCATCGGGATAATAGCGTTGTCAGTGATGGTGATGTGTTCTGGACACACTTCTGTACAGCACTTGGTAATATTACAGAAGCCAAGGCCTGCTTCGTGTTTCAAAAACGGTTCGCGATCAGCCGTGTCGACTGGATGCATTTCTAGCGAAGCAATGCGCACGAAGAATCGAGGGCCAGCAAAGACCTCCTTTTTATCGTGGTCACGAATCACGTGACAGGTATTTTGACACAAGAAACATTCAATGCATTTACGGAACTCTTGCGAACGTTCGACGTCGCGTTGCTGCATACGGAAGGTGCCGTCTTCAGCAACAAAGCGCGAACCTTTTTTCGCTGGGGTAAACTTGGTGATCTTTTTATTCACTTCGTAATTCCACGACACATCCGTAACCAAATCGCGGATATTCGGGAATGACTTCATCGGCTGAACCGTAACATCGCCTTCTGGCAATGATTCCATACGCGTCAAACACATCAGGCGTGGTTTGCCATTAATTTCAGCTGAGCACGAACCACATTTACCGGCCTTACAATTCCAACGGCATGCCAAGTCAGACGCTTGAGTTGCCTGAATTTGATGAATGGCATCCAATACCACCATCCCTGGTGAAATTTCCGCCGTGTAGGACTTCATTTCACCAGCGGTTTTGTCTCCGCGCCACACGCGAAAGGTACGTTTATCAGGAGCGGTCGTGTCAGAAATAGAACTCATAGAACTGTCTTTCTTCGTTGAGGCAGTAGCCCAAACGCGTTATTTAGCCTGTTCTTCAATGATGCCTTTGAGCTCATCACTTAACGGTTTAATTGTTTCACGACGCAAAACCATTTTTCCATCGGCACCCTTTTTAATAATCATGTTTACTTTGCCGAATTCGTCTGACTTTTCTGGATAATCATCGCGGAATTGTGCGCCACGGCTTTCTTTACGCTCAATCGCGCAGCGAGTCAGCGCTTCAGACACCATCATCAAATTGTCGAGGTCCATACAGGTATGCCAGCCAGGATTATATTCGCGATTTGCCGGAGCCTGCACTTTGAGCGAACGCGCCTTTAATTCGCGGATTTTTTCCAAGGCGTCGACCATTTCATCTTCTTTACGTACGATTCCAACTTGTGCCTGCATCATCTTTTGCAGATCTTGCTGAACTTTATACGGATTTTCATCGCCCTTCGGCGCATCCATAAAATGCAGCGCCCATTCTCGGGCGGCTTTCATGTCGCTTTCATCAATCCAACCAGGTTTTTGTTCTTTGGCGTATTTAGCCGCGTATTCGCCCGCACGTTTGCCAAACACTAACAGGTCCGACAGTGAATTTCCGCCTAAGCGATTTGCACCATGCAGTCCGGCGGCGGTTTCACCTGCCGCGAATAAACCAGGAACACAGGTCATTTGCGAATCGCCGTCAACGCGCACGCCACCCATGGTGTAATGCGTCGTTGGACCAACTTCCATGGGCGTGGTGGTGATATCCAATCCACCTAATTCCATGAATTGATGGTACATGGATGGCAATTTCTTTTTGATATGTTCGCGAGCATTGGGAATACGCTCTTTAATCCAGGCAATGTCTAAGAATACACCACCATGAGGACTACCACGACCGGCTTTCACTTCGCGATTAATACAACGAGCTACGTGATCGCGGGTTAGTAATTCTGGTGGACGCAGGGCATGTTTGTCACCCTGGGTATAACGCCAGCCTTCTTCCGGATCTTTTGCTGTTTGGTTGCGGTAGTTCGGTGGAATATCGTCAAACATGAAGCGTGTGCCGAGATTATTACGCAACACACCGCCTTCACCACGCACGCCTTCGGTCACCAAAATTCCGCGCACTGATGGCGGCCACATCATGCCGGTTGGATGGAATTGAATAAATTCCATATCCAATAATTCAGCACCCGCATTATATGCCAAAGAATAACCGTCGCCGGTGTATTCCCAAGAATTGGAGGTCACTTCAAACGCGCGGCCCAGACCACCGGTGGCAATAATGACCGATTTAGCCTTGAACAACACAAAACGACCGCGTGCACGATAATAACCAAA
>SYDV01000003.1 GCA_005801395.1 Planctomycetia bacterium
TGGCAATTTCGGGCTTGGTTGCGTCTTTAATCTCATTCCGTAAACGGAACGTCAAATACGTGTACACGTGCAGCTTACCAAGACGATCCTTGAGCGACACTTCATCCATGTCCAATGGCTCAAAATTAAGTTCGTAGAGGTCAGTGTCCCGCGATTCAACGAGCTTTTGCAACTCAGCTTTTTGATCCAAGTATTCTTGGTTCGGTGTACCGAACTCAGCTACGTCCACAGCTCCTGCGCATGGCGCAAGTCCTGATAGAGCAACTACCGCGGCTAAGGATGTAACCAATGAAAAGGCAGCTGTTTTAAAGCTGATGCGCAAGGCACGCATAGCGATTCCTCTCTACGTTCGTGCGTTCGCACCACGGTTAAGTCATGCGGACGCTACTGGGAGTCGCGACACTAGAATACAGGGGGGGGGCCGCAAGGCAGGCACGAGAAGGCGTACGGCGCGGTGCATCAGACGCTGAGGACGGTGCAACCCACGGTTCAGCGAAGCACTAAGCCAGCCTGTTGTAGGCAAAATCTAACCGACTCACCGCGCTTGAGGATGTCGCCCTAACCCTGATTTTACAATACGTTACGGCTTCGCAGGGACGACGACCGGAGTAACTGGCGCAACGACGCGGTCATCCTTTTGTTTTTCAATCGAAAGCGAAGGCGTGGCGACATCACCTGAAACACGTTCAACGATCACCAGATCAATTTGATAGCGGCGAACAGGCATATCGCCTTCGTTACCATCATTGGCTCCCAGCGAACCTTTCAGTAAAAAATCTGCCGCGTCACGTGCATCGACCACTTGGACGAGTCCGCCTGCGGCCAATACACGACGCAATTCGCCGCGATAAACTTCGAGATCGATAGAGCCTTGCGAACGATCTGTAATGGGTCCCAAGGCGACTTTAGGTAATTGCCCCGTTCGTTGTTTGAAATCAGCAATCCACGAACGTTTGAGCAAGATCGGCACCAATTCGTCCGCTACCGCAACGCTATCACTGGCAGCCCAGGCACTGAGCGGCGGTGGAGGAGGAGTATTGACCACCTCTTCTTTTTGTCGCGTGCAGCCGACGCTCATGATAACCGTTAAAAGCACGAGACTAAAGAGCGCCAAACGCATGATACCTCCAAGATGAAACGCGATTCAATGGTAGCAGAAAGAAACGGGAGTTGCGGCATCCTGTATTCGA
Organism: Planctomycetia bacterium; assembly: GCA_005801395.1. The sequence continues at coordinate 1,191 of SYDV01000003.1, forward strand.
GTCGCTCGCACGCAACTCATCGCCGCTCAGCCACAAGCGACATTTGTTCCTAACAAGTGCCTGTTTGCTAAGACGGACTTGTCCTTTTATCGCTCCCCTATCGCTCATCTTAAGATGATGTCGCACCAAGCTGCATCCACGTCACGCGGTAGCGCGTCCCGTCGGCACCATCGGGATAATACCCAGGTAAAGGACGATCCACGATGAACCCTAATCGTTCATACAAACTACGTGCCGATGTATTATCGCTCCGCACTTCCAGCGTAAATGCCTCATAGCGCTTTGGTATATGAGCGCATAAGGCCCGCATTAAAAGTCCACCCAAACCACGCCCACGCATAGCGGGATCGACGGCAAGTGAATAAATGCGCACATTACGACTATTGCTGCGTATAAGCACATTAATGCTGCCGACAACTTTTCCCGCATCTACTGCAACCAAGGTAATTGAGGTGCCATTATGATTGGCTGGCCCTAACAAATGACGCCAAGTTTTCCGTGAAAAACGATCGCTCGGAGAAAAACTGCGCCCTTCTAAATCAACGATCGCTTGCACATGCGTTGTGTCTGCTCGAATGATCGGCAGAGCCACCGAGCGCCCGTTCATGACACAGCGGCAGCCTTTGTTTCGAACCAACCTTCCCACGGTTCGCCGGACAAATGGCGCACGATGTTACGGTACACTTCAGGATTTTTTACGTCTTCGAGCCCTGCGTCGATATTAGGATTATCATTTACTTCAATTACGATAAAACCGTCATCTAATTCTTTGACGTCCACGCCATATAAACTTCTGCCGATTGATGCCCCAGCCTTTAAGGCAACATCAATCAGTCGCGGATCGATGTCCTTTTTCTCCACGCCAACCACATCACAAAGAATGGTTCGACCTTCGTTATCCTTATCGTGCGCGCGCCAAGCACCAATGCCCATCACGTATTTAACCACAAACAAGACTTTGCCGTCCAATATGGTTACACGCCAATCAAAAGATGATGGTAAATATTGCTGTACAACTAAGCGATCCGCACGACGTAAAAAACGTTTTCCAACTTTTACAAAGGCCGCTTCGTCATGTACTTTCTCGACATAAGCGCTGAATGACGAATTTGGTGCCTTGAGCACTAATGGACGTCCATAACTTTCGAATAATTCGCGGGCCTGCTCTACTGTTACTTCGTCTTCTGTGAGAAAGCACGTGTCTGGAATTGGCACATTCGCGCGCATTAAATGCTGATACATGTTCACTTTATCGCAGCACACCATGATGGAATCCGGTTCGTCGACCACGCGTAGGCCATGTACTTCGGCCAAGCGAGCAGCCACGTAACTGGTGTTTAATGGATCAGTGAGCGCGCGAATCAATAACCCATCATAGCGTGGGATATTCATGATTTCACTGCGAAAGATAAAATCGCAGTCGTGGCCCAACTTGGCGGCTGCCATGCGAAAATTAGTGAGGGCAGTCAATTCAACGGCACGACGAATGGTGTATCGTTCGGTAAAAATTGCGAGTCTAGCCATGGTGTATTTAAATCTTCGGGGTACGGCGTGGATTATACTTTTTCGATTACATGCTATTGCATGTTATAGCATGCGACTTGATACGATGGGAAATTACCTCTTACACGCGCCATAATCCTGCTTCTTTAATAATAGCTTTTTCATTCTGAGTTAATTCTTCGCGCTTAAGTGGCTGAATGGCACTAAACAAATACTGGGTCTCCGTCACTATGATTTTCACGCGTGCCAACGGTACTTGAAAGGTTTGCCACAATTGTTCGGTCAGCGCGGCATATTCTGGCTTCAAACATTTTCCACACACCATACGCAACGTATCAATGCGGCTATCAGGTAACATTTGCTGACACACAACGGCATATTTATTCGACATGGTCAATGATTTAAAGGCTTCCGTTTGAGCTGCGACATCAGCAATAACAATACCTTCATCTTGGAAAGGATTAATTGGATATGCGACATACGGTGGGACCACCGACATGGCTTGGTCGTTCACGATTTCCCATTCGGGAATAGGAATGCCGGCTGCTTTTGCTTTGGACAACGCCAATGGCACGACATACGCATCAATGGCACCTTGCGGACTAGGTAATGCCAAGAGACCTTCGTGCTCGGCTTCCATACTGCGATAATAGCCATCGCTTAAGTAGGAATAATCGCCTTCTAAATTAACGAAGACATTTTGCGCACGCAAATCTTCAGGTAATGACGGTTTATTAAATTTTGGCTTTTGCATTGGACGTTTCGATTGGGACTCATGCACGGGTTCGGCATGACGGGATGAACGGCGGAGGATTTCACTCGGCGCATCCGTATCGGTTTGCGCGCCAGTGGCGGTAAGTGGATGAGCAGATGACGACGTTTTGGGCACCATAGTTTCCTGGTACTTTTGACCAAGGTGGGCGTGATGCTAATAGGCACGCTGACAAAGAAAGAACTATATGACACCGGTCCCATCGTGGGTAACGGACGCTCGCCGTCAGGCTAGGCATCCTGCTAAAATGGAAAACTCCTGACGCTGTAACGCTATGATGAGTGCGCTATTTTCCACCGCATTTTGTCGCCGAACGGCTTGGGCACAGGCATCGACCATCGCCGCCGGCTGCCAAACCCCGCGTAAGACACATCCTGGGACCACTTGCGCTTGCGCCGATTGAGCCAGCGGGACATAGGCTGAATGCTGGCCAACTTCACGAAACCAATATTTTGCATTTCCAAAATCACCTTCGCGTCGGTGCAATAAAGCGTGCACATAATCGCAATCCGGATCGCCTTCGTGAGCTTGGCATAGGGCATGTGCCGCATCATGTGCGTCATGCCATAATAACGCCAAGCTCAAAATGGCATCACGCCGTTCTGGCGAGCACCTAACCACAACAGGCCTCAACAACTGTTGAACGGCTGAGACTGACATAACACCGATACGTGGACCCTGATCCAAGCCAGCGGGACCAACCTGATCAATGAGCGCCCACCATGCCGTTATTTGTGCCATCACCTAAGCGTGTCAAAACGGCCGCCAGTTCAAGTCCGCAGCGGTTTACGTCACTTCCACCGAGGCTCATTTTACGCGACCGCTTTATTGCTCCTATTTTAACGACACCCATTTAAGAGTAAGGCCAGTAAATTGTTGTACGCCATCAGCGGTGAAATTAACTTCGAACTGACTACCCATGTTCATGGTTCCTGGCTTTAATGTTACCACTACGGGCTCACTCTTACCATTAGGTACGGTAAACGACACAATAAGATTTTTCAGTTCGCTATCGCGACGATTATGAAGCACGCCACTGACTTCGAGACCATTTTTTCCGGCTTTGGTTGAAGTCACCACAAACGCCACGCCATCTACTTCAAATTCAGGTTGTTTAGCGGCTGCTGAAGTCACCGCAGGTGCCGCAGGCTTATCGCTCGGTAATTCACTGCTAGTCCATGATACTTCGTAACCAGCCCAGCTTTTCACGTCGCTGATATCTGCGGTTAATGACTGAATTTGATTCTGAGCAAGGTCGCCAACTGGTATATTTAACCGTTTAATAACTTTCCCGTTACGCTCAATTAACGTGATGGTCACAACCAAGCCTGCAACCGGCCCTTTTAATCCATTCCGCACTTTGGCTTTTAATACTTTACCATCTGCAACCACTTCAGCGATTTCAATATCACGCGCGCCGGTAAAGCTGCCTGGATCTAAAGTGGTTAAGTCCGTCAACTTCGTCGCAATGGCCAGCACGCCAA
>SYDV01000050.1 GCA_005801395.1 Planctomycetia bacterium
GCATCGCGCCAATTATTTACGCCATCACGTTCTGAAATGGACACTCCTTGTACATCAGGCTGACAATACGCGGTGTGCGCAGGAATGGTGAGTGCGGCTTCACTAGCGGCAGTCGTCTGGTGACCTGCACTAGGAAAAGCGAGGAGTAAAATCATGAAATTGATTGCTCGTAGCATAGCGGATCCGTTCATTATTAAAGAGAGACAATGTGCTCGGCTAGTGCGTCTCGCACTGCGGCAACGTCATCACGCGAAGATAGATCTAAAACCGTGTCGGCGCGTTCAACGATGCGGTAGCGGGTGCCATGACGCATGGATTCTAAAACAGCATCAGGCAATTCTAATTCGCCACGTGAACTAGGTAAAATGTTTGCACAGGCTTTAAAGATAGATTGGTCAAAGGCCCAGCAATTCATACTGAGCAAGGGGTCATCGCCTAAAACAGCAATTTGTTCATCGGATGGTTTTTCAATAATGCGATCTAAATAGCCGTGTTTATTCGCTGCAATGACGGCGAATTTCGCCACGCGATCCGCGGCAATATTTCCCTTCAGTAAGCCAGAGCGATGAAAGCCGACTAAACCCGGTGACGCAATGCTTGCCAGTGGTCGCAGGGCACAACTGGGATATAAATTATCACTATTTAAAACTAAGAAGGGGGCTGATCCAACAGCGGACTGCGCTGCGGCAACAGCATCAGCTGTGCCGCGTGGTTTGGCTTGGATAGCAAAGGTGATGGTAAGACGCGTTAAGGGTAGCGAGCTGTAATATCGTCGCATTTCGTCGTGCTCTGGCCCAATAACTAGGACCACCTGGGTAATTCCCGCGTCAGCTAGATCTTGGATGACATGATCTAAGAACGGACGACCAAAGGGAATTAATGCTTTAACACCAGTATTCGCGACGGCTGCCGTGGCGGCATCCAGTTGCGATCCACCACTGGCACGCATGCGTGTCCCTAAACCGCGAGCCAAGATAACGGCGGTAATTATACCAGCCATGTATCCTCCAAAGGATTCCAGCGAACGAATGCTTCTAAGGCGGCATATTGCGCTAATCCTAAACGGTCGAGACGTAAAGCCAGCGAACTATTTCGTTCTTCCGCTCGCTGCCAAAACTCACGCGCATCTTCACCAGGAAACATCGCGCGATCACGCTGTGACTGATGACGTAAAACGGACTGTCGTTTACGCAGCACATCGCTTGGGGACATTGGCACGAAACGATCTATCTCGTCCAGTTCATATTCATCCCAAGCACCTCGATAGAGCCAACAACTGGAGGTTGCCCACCACGTTTCCGCACGGCATTGGCGTAAGGCTGCACGCAAGGCGAGTAAACAACGACGATGAGTGCCGTTAGGGTCTGCTAAATCACCAGCGCTATAAATTTGATGCGGTTTAAGGTCATTTAATAAAGCGACATGTAAGGCGACGTCCGCGTCGCTGACTTGTTTATTTGCGTATAAAGGACTGTCGAGATAATGGAGACGATCACCAGTTACACCGACGACGGACGCCCCAGCGGCGGCTTCGGTACGACGTACCAGGGCTTTTAAGGTATCGGTGTGAGTCGGATTAAAGGTGGGCTGAGGACTTCCAGCGATTTGACATGCTCCACTTAAAAAAGCGTGATGACGCGCCAAATCATCATCGTGTACTGCGCGATATCCGGCTGTTTGATAAACAATATGTACGTTATGCCCGTGTTCGACTAAGCGCGCGATAGTACCGCCCATTCCAATGACGTCGTCATCAGGATGCGGACTAAATACCAGAATGGTTTTGGGATGAATGCCGTCACCTGGTTGTGGGATATCACCTGGTCGGCGACGATCCGGTGGTTTACCGCCTGGCCAACCCGAAATGCGACTCGTGAGATGGCGAAAGGTATCTAAATTAATTTGGTCTGATGGTCCACGACTGTCCAATAATTCGCCGAGTCCGCGGGCATGATAATCATCGGGTCCCAGGGATAATAATGGTTTGCGCGATTGTTCAGCAACATCGATGGCCGCAGCAATGACTTGTTGTGGGTTCCATGGAACGGTTCCTACGGTCCATGGTTTTCTCAAGGCGATTAATCGGGCGGCGGCACCTGGGTCGCAGATGACTTCAACATCATGGTGTTGTTGTAAAAAGCTTGCGGGGCAGGTGGTTTCGATCGCGCCTTCTACAGCCGAAGCAACGGCGGCGGCTTTACTGGCCCCAGTGGCTAACAACAGAACGCGGCGAGCCGATAAAATGGTGGCGATTCCCATGGTGACGCCGCGGGTTGGTACTTTTTCTGCGGTGCCGAAGTCCGTGATGGCAGCGCGACGCGTGGCAGGCGCTAATTTCACTAAACGTGTGCGACTAGAAGCGGGCGTTCCTGGTTCATTAAAGCCAATATGACCGTTTCCACCAATGCCAAGCACAACGAGGTCAAGTCCGCCAGCATCGACTATGGCTCGCTCATATGCAGCGGCATGTTCAGCTACATCTGATTCTGGCAAATCACCACGTGGGATGTGAATATTCTTAGGATTTATATCTACGTGATTAAACAATTCGCGATGCATGAATGTCCAGTAGCTAGTATCTGCAGTTCGTGCTACTGGATGATATTCATCTAAATTAAAGGTGGTGACCTGTTTGAAACTCAACTGACCAGCTCGATGCCAGGCAACTAATTGCCGGTAGACATAAATTGGTGTGCGTCCGGTGGGTAAACCAAGTACACACGGACGATCATCCGCAGCGGCTGCCCGAATGGTGTCGGCAATGACTTGGGCGACATGAATAGAAGCTTGATCGCGATCAGCGCACAATCGTACGGCGATCCGGATTGAGCCACTGCCAGCAGAAATAAGTCGATCGGGAATCATTGGTTGGTCCATGTTGGTAGCGTAACAGTATACCCACGTTGCGGGGATGTGGGTGGTAGCTCTACGTCGATAACCATCTGCTGAGCGTGAGACATATCGACGTATTCATGTGGTCGTCGGCGTGAACGGCATCTCGTTCTCACCTTTTAATAAATTTAAAGGTGTGAAACGATGTTCTGAGTGCTCAGGTATTGTGCGCCAAGTGTGGCGAAAAAAATATCTACGTACCGCGCCAAATATATCAGCGAGTCCAATGTATTAGTGGAAATTAAATAACTTGGTTTATTTACGCTTAAGAACGACTTTTTGCATCGGATCCGAAACGCTGGTTAATTCCATGCCACCGTCAACGAAGCGAATTAAACTGCGTTCTTTTTTGCCTTCGGGGTCAGTGCCTTCTGCTGTGATGGTGTCGCCATCGATCGAAATAATGACATAAGTTTCTTCGCGTTTTACACCGGCCACAACGGTGGTGATGCGGTCGTTGGTAAACGTAAAAATCATACCGCCAGATTGTGCGGCGAAGGCACTTTTTGCCGTTGCTGCCATTTCTGGTGGCAACGCTTTCATTTGCGGTAAATCTTTTAATTTATTCCACGTCGCTTCGGTATCGACCGTCCAAGTGCCGACCATATCCTTTGCCGCTGCTGCCATGACTAAGGAAGTCGTTAAAACGGAAAGCAGTAGGGTAAGGAAGAGTCGGGTCATGGATAACTCCAGGCAGGTGCGTGGCTAAGTCTTGTATCGACGCTAAGAGGTGTGGTTTCGCAAGAGCCAGATACCTATTAGGCAGCACAGCGTGCATCACCAGATGTTGGTCATGTTGGATATGTCCGCATCGTTTTATAGCCGAGCTTATACGGCTGTTTTATGGTTAGGTTGGGCGCTTTTTGGCCAAATTTGGTTTTCGTCCGTGAACTGAATTGGTTACCGATGTTTGGATGACATTCCGTGAGTGTTACCAGATTCGGCATTGACTGTATTCGCCCTTGTTCTGTATACTGACAACTGTCCACCCTGGGACTTTTCTACCCGAGATCGGCTGAGCAGGGGGTCACCGATCAAACGACGTTCCCAACCGGGAACAGAGTGAGGATTCTTATGGTCGATATTCACATTACCGGTGTGCACTACGACGTATCGGATAAGGTTAAATCCTATATCCATACCAAATTAGGTTCGCTCAGTCGATTCCATAACGGCTTACAGAAAGTGCACGTCACGATTCACGAAGCAGAAAAACATCACTATAAAGTGGATGTCGATATGCATTTACCCCATGGTAAAGACGTGATCGCCCACGATATTGAGCCCACCATTTATGGTGCGATAGATGTCGTTACGGACAAATGTGCGGCACAATTGCGTAAGATTCATGATCGTGAACAACCAGCGCGGGTGCGCGCAGTTCCCATTGCCTAGTTTCAGTTAGAAAAAGTAGTTTCCCAAATACCCCATCGGCTTTGCCGATGGGGTATTTTTATTGGGTGAGAAACTTCGCTTGGGATCACCGCAATACTTCATACTTTGCCGCCCAATGAAGACCCACACCTTTGCGGCAATCCTGTTGGACTTTGATGGCACGACCGTGGATTCCGAACCGTTACACTGTCGTGCTCATCA
>SYDV01000004.1 GCA_005801395.1 Planctomycetia bacterium
AACGCATGACATTGACTGGCCCATAACAGTTTTCCGTTTTGGAATACCACCACTTGCCCAGACTTATTGCCCACCGCTACGATTTCGCCCAGGGCGCTAACTGCCGTGACTAATGGAATTTTCCCTGCGATTTGGGAGGCAATGCCTTCTAGGCTAACGCGAACGAGGTTCGTACCAGCAGCCAGCCACACGGCTTTACCAACAACAACCGGATCACCTATTGCGGGTCCGGGCAACGTCACATTCCAGCGGGTTTGCAAACCCGTGTCGGTTATTTGAAAGCAAGCGATGCGACTTCCATCCAGCAACGTTACAAAACTATCTATGCCGACGGGTATTAATTGACCTATTTCGGTCGCTTTGAGATCACTTTGCCACAAACGCTTCTTGCTCGATTCTTCATAGGCTACCAATTGCCCCTGAATGGTGGCAACGGCAAGCAATCGATCAGGCCCTCGCGGAACACTAATTGGTCCACTCAATGCAGGACTAGGCAAATCAATCCACACGGGATCCTGATTTAATACGCCAATATATAAACGATCAGCCGCGTAAGCGACACGTTCTTGGCCACCTAATAAATCATTTGTATAGGTTTGTGGGCGACCTTGCACTGCCACAGCCGATGGAAGACGCCGTTGCATGGCCCCTTGTGCAGTAATGTAGGCCACGTCTTTGGTTGGCAAACCAACTAGCAATGAGCCATCAGCCGTTATTTGAGGATGATGTGCCAAACGGAAGCGCTCCAGGTCAGATAATTCATCTACCGCAGCAACGCTGGCACGCCACAAGACCGTGCCATCTTTACCAATTCGGTGAAGTGCATCTCCTGCCAGCGCTAAAGCACCATCAGAGACATTCATTAAGGCATTAACCGGCTTACCAAGTGTCACGTGCCAACGTGCGGTACGCGTCAAAGGTAATTGAGCACGCCAGTCCGAAACCAACTCCCCTATTTTGCGTTCATATTTTTGCCAGCCTTCAAGGGATAATTGTAGATTCATTTGCACTTGATTGGGCAATACGCCAATCACGCAAGGTGTCATTCCTTGTGACTTACCATCAATAATTACCTGGGCTCCGGCCGGAATAGATTCAATGTGAATTGGTAGACGGACGTCTTCTGGTAACGCCGCACCACCAGCAAAAAGATTGCGTGCTATACGCCAAGCTTGTTCCGTCTGTTGGCTAGTCATAGCGGCGTTATACGCAGCGATTTGTTCGTCGCGTAAGCGAATTGCCTGCATCAATTGATCATAGCGCGCCCGAGCTTGCGCTGCTTGCGGTGTATTGGGATTACTTTGAATAAACGATTGCAAAGTTTCTGTTGTTGGATTGTTGCCAAGTTGCTGATAAGCAAATGCTGCGGCTTGTAGTTTTGCGGCAATATCTTTTCGTAATTGCTCGTATTCAACGGTCTTGTTCCATTTTTTCGCATCAACCGCCAAGGGTAATGAGAATTTATCAGCCTGTCCCACATCGCTCGTCAAAAGGGTTACTATTTGTGCGAGAGCCTTGTTGAAGGCTTGCTCAGCCGGCTCTAGGCGAGTAACGCCCTCTTTTGCTAATGGTGATATCTTTGGGTGATTCAGTTCGGCTAAGGCGCGATAACCGGAAAGCGATCGTGACAGATCACCTTTTTTCTCCAATTCTTTGGCGAGCTCTAATTCTTCCGGTGCTTGTTTTTGCCTCGTGGCAAAGTCGCTTTGTTGTCGTTTTGCATCCGCGACAAGAGCGTCCATTGCGGCTAAACGCGGACCGATCGTTTCTTGAAATTCAGGTTTTTTTAGTTGTAAGATAAGCTGATCGGCTCGATTTACATCTTTATTTTTAAGTGCCGTATTAATGTCTTTTTCCGCCGCATCTGCGAGTGCAATGCGAGCGATGATAACTTCACTACGGAATTCGTTGAGTGCCGTTTTCGCTTCAGTTGCCGTCGAATGATTACCTAGTCGTTGGGACTGTTCTTCTAATTTAATGAGCGAGGCCGAGAGATTAACAAGGGTATCAAAAGAGGCTTGCGATGTGCCTGGTGGATTACTGGTTAGCAGCGCTCGAGTAACTGACAATTCATTACGAAAGGTAGAAAGTAACAAATAAGGACGTGCCACTAGCCAGCCAAAAATGCCTATCGCCAAAAACGCAGCCGCGTAAATGACCATAATACGTTGCTGATCCTTGGCGGTTACTTTCAGGATCTCTTTGAGCCGAGGATGCCGTGGGTCATCTTCTGGAATTGTGCGAATTGCTGATCGGTATGATTTCAACGCTGAATAAAATCGTCGCGCACGACGCAGTTGATGTCCACGTTCAATGGCTTTTTCTGCGAAATCATCTGAAACACGTGCTTCCAATTCCCTAATGTGATCAAGTAATTCTTTGTTATCTAAATTAACTTTAGCGACTTCACGCCACGACGCCAATGCTCCAGCAATATCCCCTGACTCTTCTAATTCGCGCGCTTTTTTAATATTGCCTTCTAAATGAGTCTGCCAATAAGATGAGCCCCGACTACCTTCTCCTGCCTTGCCGGTTTTTGATAATTTATTAACGATTCGCGTCGTTGCTGGGCTGGATAATAATTTACGGACATCTGTAGCATGAGGATTGGCGCCACAGAATATGCAAATTTTATCTGATACTGATACGGTCCGTTTACATGATTGACAACTAAGGCGTAACGGCGACTCGCATTCCTTACAGCTGGTTGCCTCACGATGATTCACAGCCCCGCATTGCACGCACACGACAATATCTTCACTGTCAGCGTCACGTTCTGCGCTGGCAAAAATTCGCGCCATGTTTCGACGGGCATCTTCGTTATTGGGATCAAGTTCCAAAACCTTAAGACATGTGCCGCGAGAATCTTCTAGCTGTCCTAATTCCAAATAGCGTGATGCAATCCAGAGCAATTCACGTATCGCTCCTGGTTGATCCCCAGTATCTAAAAGGCAACGCACGAGAATCATCCGTTGCCGAGGATCATCGCTGGCCAATCGAACTGCTCGATTTGCCGACGATACCGCACCTGTCCCATTACCCTCATCTAAATAACCCAAAGCCAATTGTGCAAAACACCCGGCGGCCTCTGGTTGTTCTCCCAATTGCTCTAGGCAATCAGCTAATTTTTCTTTGGTTGAACGGTCCGCTGGATCTTCACTAAGAGCGCGACGAAACAGCTCCGCTGCTTTATGAAAATCCTTGTGTTCAAATTGAAAATCGCCATGGGCAATAATATCATCTCGTGACAATACTGCGACTAAACCATTCTTAAATAATCCGGCTAAAACACTGTACACATCGAATCGCGTTGCGACTGATTCTCTAATAATAGATTCAACGGTTCGCACCGCATTAATAAGCGGCACTACGGCAGCGCCAGGATAATCGTTACTTTCAGCCAATAACTGTTGTTCGCGTCCATCGGCATGTCCAAGCACAACATCTTCAGAGGTAATTACTTTTCGCAGGCGATCCCATTCGTCCAAGCGTCGCGCTGATTCCATGAGTAAAGAATTTATATTTAGTTTTAAAGGTTGCTGCCGACATTCATCAACCTCTTGAATAATTTGCGGCTCTTCAGGAATGGCATCGTGAAAAACGAAATCCGCAAATTGCCAAGTGCATAAATTATATAGCTCATCCTCGGCTTGACGCTGAAACGCATCAAGGACGTCCTCTTGTGACAGCTGCCCCTTTTCGATAAGTCCGGCTAAGATGGTCGAGCTCTCTTGTTTGCTGCTGCTAATATTTGCCGCTGAGTTTGCATCCAAGCGACCTTCTAATATTAATCGCCGCAACAGGCCTAAGCGTTCTTCTCCAGCACGAAAGCGTAGCCCGATGATTTCGCCATCGGCAAAGACCACATCTCGTCCGAAATCGGTAGCTGCTAAACGCAGGATCCCGGTGGCGCGAATGCGGTTGATGGTCTGGAAGACCTCAACCAACGATAATGTATTTAAGTTGCCTGCGAAACCCATGGTGGCACCGTAGGTTATAACAGATAACCGTCAACGTAGGCACTGCTCGGTGTTGAGCTGCTGCAGGTGTCACACGTACTAGTTCTGCCGTCAAAGAGACCTAGGTTTCCTCGCCATGTCACCATCGATTTACCTGTGGAGTCCGGCCTACCCCCTGCGTTCAGCCGAACAGGTGGTCAACGCAACTGCCGCAGCCCTCCGATTTGCAACGGCAATGGGAGCCACGTTGACGGTTGATGAGCACCTTGCCGAACTCGGTGCGGTGGGCGTTTGGCCCTCGGTAACTAAACGTATTCCGGGTTTACGCGCCGCACTTTCCCATGATTTCTTGCTGACGGCTCGTGGTGGTTACGGTTGTTTAGATCTCCTTAATCATCTGCCTGCAACCGCCCACCTGCCGTATTTAATTGGTTATAGCGACGTCACCGTTTTGCATGCCGCATGGCGCGTCTTAGGAGCTAAAGAAACTCTTTATGGTTTCATGCCCGGCGTTCCACACGGTGAACGAGCCATGACCACGGCAATTCAATGCGCGAGTGGTTTAGGTCTTCACTGCGAGCAAACCAACTATCCATCGGTGAGTGTCGCACAGGAAGGACAAGGTTCAGGTCCGTTATTCGTCGCCTGCCTAAGCGTTTTAGTCGGTTTAATTGGCACGCGGTGGATGCCAAATTTGCGTGGCTGTGTGTTAGCCATTGAAGATATAGATGAGCGTCCCTATCGTTTGGATCGCGCAATTTGGCAATTGCATGCAAGCGGATGTTTCGATGGCGTAGTCGGGCTCATAACGAATTCACTGCCAGCGACCAACCCGGCTGATTATGCCGGACCGTCAGCCGAAATGATCGTGACCAAATGGGCTCAGCGATTAAATATTCCAGCCATTATTGGCTTTCCTTTTGGTCATCACCCGGATCCGTTAGCCCTGCCTTGTGGGCGAACGTGTTTGCTCAACGTGACAAACTCGACCTGGAGCTTGGCGATTTCCTCGCGCTCGGACACTCATTCGTAAGCGGTTAAATCGGTTTCGTGAGAATTACTCATCAGGAAACGCTTCACTGCATCGCGACTCGGCATACTCGGGATCGCTCCTTTGCGCATCACGCTGAGGCCCGCAGCCGCACAGGCAAAGCGCAGTCGCGCCTGAGGCGGCATGCCACCGACCGTTGCCACGGCATAGGCAGCGGTAAAGCAATCGCCCGCCCCGGTGGTATCAATGGCTTTAACCTGAAAAGCGCTATGCATCACGGGTTTACCTTGTTCTGGAACTAACATGGCACCGCGTTGGCCCAATTTAATTAACAGTGTGTGGGCGCCTTTTGCCTGAACTGCCCGCGCGGCAGCTAAAATTTCTTCGTTGGTCGTTACCGGCAAGCCACCGCTGAGGACGGATAACTCATGTTCGTTAGGGCTTAAAATATCCACCAATGGCAATAACGACGCCAAGACTTCTCCTCCATTTCCGCCGGCATCAAGAAAAACCGGAACGCCAGCTGCACGTGCGGCATGTGCGGCTTCTAAATTTATGGCGACGGGAATTTCGCCTTGCAGCAAGACCGCACCAACGGTGCGCAAGCGATCATGCACTTCGTCACTTAATTCAATCCATTCCTGATTGGCGCCACTGACGGTAATGATGGCATTTGCGCCTGATGGGTGCAGTAAAATAATGGCTTGCCCAGATGGTCCATCAATTTGATCTAATAATGCCAGCTCCACCCCCGCATTTTCCAACGCCATTTTTAATGGTGGAGCATAAGCATCGCTGCCTAGTTTTCCTGCAAACCAGGTCGTTGCTCCCAGACGCGCTGCCGCAACGGCCTGATTGGCACCTTTTCCTCCAGGTAGCATCGACGCATCTTGCCCCATGATGGTTTCGCCGGAGTTAGGAATGCGCGCAACATCAACGTACAAATCCGCATTGATGGAACCGATGACCAAAATGGACTTATTCAACGTTAAATTAGTTAGACTGGTCATGGCTGAACTATGGTGCACTTCACATCACCGCCAATGGGAGAAACGGATTAGAGAAGAAACCCGATTACACGGCTCCCCTCTGCTTTCGATTTTAGATCCTGTTGTTGACCAAAAGCCAAAAAGGATCTTGCGCCCCGCCGACGAGCGATTGGCTAGCGAAACCGTCTGGCAGACGGCGAAAGGCACTCATGAGCGAGCTTGATCACATCGCCGTACGTGGCGCAGAAGAACACAATCTCAAACGTGTTGATTTAGATATTCCAAAGAAAAAACTCGTAGTGTTTACTGGTCCGTCCGGCAGCGGTAAATCGTCGATGG
>SYDV01000051.1 GCA_005801395.1 Planctomycetia bacterium
CACTGGAGAGAACCTGGGCGAGGTAAATGAAAACGACGATGGCGGGAATCACGGCTTATCTCCCGCTTCGCTTTCAACGTGGTCATATTCGCTTGGCCACGCCACTTTCACGAGCATCCACATGGTCAGCGATGCCGCTATCGTATAGAGCGCGTGATAAAATAATCCGATGGGCATTAAACCAAAGACTAAGGTTTTGTCGGTCCAAAACCAAAAGTCTTGATGCAAGGCCAATAGCACGACGACCCATAGTGCGGCAATCCATTTCATGCAGATCTCCTTCGTCCGGTTTTCGGACTCCCGTTATTGATCACGCAACACAAACCATTTACTCACAATAACAACGATTCCCATCACGTTGTCTTGATCCAGCTATGTAGCCGAACAAGGACAACGATAATAAATCAGTTACTTCCCATCCGCCGTGACGGCGTAGAGATGCGTTTGGCAGGCAACATACAACGTACCGTTGGCATAAACGGTCGATGCATAAATTGGCGAATCGAGCGTCACTTGATTAATGATTTTCTTTTCTTTAGACGCGGCAAATACCGACCACGTACCATTTTCATCGCCCACATACACTTTGCCGTCTGCGGCAAATGATGAACCCCACATGTGTGCTTTCAAATCATGCTGCCAATATTCCTTGCCCGTTTCAGCGTCGAGACAGAAGAAGAAACCGGAGAAATCGCCGACATAGACTAAACCATCATACACCGACACGGTAGAAATCGAACGCGCAATTTTATCAAATGACCAGATTTTTGCGCTTTTGGTGACATCGCCAGTCTTCGACGCATCAATACAATGGATAATGCCAACGCCTTCACCGTGCTCGGGATCTTGGCCAACGGCGATATACACCCGATTATTATACAACACCGGAGTCGCGATAATTTCACTATACGCTTCTGCTGCTGGATATTTTAATTTTTTACCATCTTTAACTTTACGGTCATCGGGATTGCAATCATACCACCAAACTTTCTTCAACCAGGCGGTATCGTTTTCTTTATCTGGCACCGGCGTTGGGTTAAAGGCGTAGCAGTAACCATCAGCACCGCCGAATAACAATAATGGTTTGTCGTTAATCTTTGCCATCGAGGGCGAAGACCAACCACCATGGAAAATGCGCGGTCCGATGGCCGCGTCATCTTCAGCAACAAATTCACCGGTTTTCTTATTTAAAGCGATCAAACTTGGACTATTCGGTGATGGAATATTAACATGGGTCCAATCTTGGCCATTAGAGGTCGCCACATACACCAGGTCGCCTTCAATTAAAACTGAGCAATTCGCCGCGTTATGCGGGAAAACACCGAGCTCATCCATCATGTCATAACGCCAAACAATATCTCCATCTAACGGCCCTGGTTGAACTGGTGGGCTACCAACATTCGCTAAATGTTTGGCTTCATCTTGATAACCTTGATTACCATTGGCTAAACCATGTACGTCTAGACAAAGTACTTCGCAACGATTGGTGACGACGTAAACAAAATCACCGTCAACCGTAGGCGACGCGGTAATGCCGAGATATTCCCAGTCATTTACTTTACCACTTTCCAATTTTGGCACGACCAATTGCCACAATAATTTCCCCGTCGCTTCTTCGAAACACATCAAGTTACCACGGTCACCGATATGCTTGGGGTCTCGCGGAGATTCATTATTCGTACCAACGTAGACGCGACCATTTGCGACCACTGGATTACCATAGGTTTGCGAACCTAATTTGGCGGCCCATTTCACCCCTTTGGTGGTGGCCATATCGACTTCTTCCGTGCCTTCCTTGAATTTACCGGGAGTAAATGTCGAGGGTAAATTTTTGGCACTCGTGTTGGCCATATTTCGCTGATTCGTTCCGCCCCATTGCGGCCAATCGCCTTCCGCAGCTGTCATTTGACCTAAGCCAAATACCAGTGTCGCAAATACCGCTGCAAGTTGCGAGCTGACGGTTAGCTGCGAGCTGCGAGCTGCGAGCTGCGAGTTTTTGTCTAACATAGATGTGGCCTTTCGCGTGGTCGAAGAAAGATCGTAACTCATAAAGACAACTCCTAATCAAAAGGGAAATAAACTCGTAGCTCGAAGCTCGAAGCTCGAAGCTAATTCGGTGTAACCAACACATTATCAATATACACTCGCATGTCGGTTGGTGAGAAGCCAAATAAACCAGGGGAACCGCTAGCGTGCGCGTTTTTATGCGGCACTTCCAACATCCATGCGGCTGGTTCGGCCTCGCCCTTTGGCCACGCCTTCGCACGAATCACACCGCTACCATCGGCGGCGATATCAACTCGTGATTTAATATGATACCACGTTTTCACCGACCACTTAAAAGGAATACTGACGCGAATCAGCTCTAAATTGGAATTGATTTCGAGCTCTTGAGCGTTGCCCTTTAAGATGATGGCGTAACGTTGATTAATAATACCAACTTCGCTCATCTTACGCTTATTGCCGTCGCTCATTACATCAGCTTCTACCGTGTAATTTTTCATATCAGGCGTGCCAACAAAGGTAATCGCACGCTGAAACAGCTTATTTTCAATCGTTTTGGCTAACACTTTATTGCCATCCACCGTATGCACTTCCCATTTAAAACGCGCACCTATCCAAGGCAATGGTGGATAAGCGAACATTAGCGCCGGATCTGCCGGATTAGGAATGACCGTTTGGTAGCCTTCAAAATTTTCACTAAGCGGCAAATTTGTCATAATACGGCCACGGATATATCCGGCCACTTGATCAACGCTGCCTTTAAACATTCCGGCAGATGGAATTTGTTCCGGATTCGCCGTCAACATTTCAGGACTAGTAAAACTCGCTTTCATTTCTGCTTTTACTTTAGCTGTCGCAGGCAAAAAAGTTTCCCATTTTGGGGTGCCGGCCGGCACAGGTACTGGCAAGCCATTTCCATCGACACCAAGCAAATTTACAGACTGTTGTTGACCTGGGCGCAGCAGAACTTCTGCCGGTACAGCGATCAATTGTTTAGCTGGGATCATACCGCCTGGTTTTGCCACATAAGCATCTGGTTTACCAGGTTTCACCGTACCAAAACAATAGAGTTTCTCCGTCGTCAATAAGTACACACGACCATTTGCCACCGATACGGCGCCATTGCATTCACCAGCCACATCTACTTTGCATAATATTTCTGGGTTTCCCTCGTTTGGTTTGACGATAGCAAACGTGTGATCTTTAATTGGAACATACAGGCGTCCATCGGCAAACACGGGCGATGAATGCAGTTGTTCAATACCTAATTTTAATTTCCATAACTGTTTGCCACTCACTGCATCTAACGCGCATAATTCACCGGTTTCAACGGTGACATAAATACGATCGCCGACCAACACAGGCGAACTACTAAAGGCGGCAGTTTCACTATTGCGCCAAACCTCAGCACTCTTTTCTAAGATCGGCGCACCTTCGGTTGCTGGCACTGGCGTTTGACTGCGAGAGAACGCGACCATGCGTCCAATTTCAGAATTATCGAGATTTTCCCGGTTATGCACGGCAATAATGTTGTCACCGCCATGTAATAAAATCGTGCTATTTACACCACCTTGAGATAATCCAAATCGCCACACTGGCTCGCCAGTATTTGCATTAACACATACGACATTTCCGCACCCCGTTCCGGCATAAAAAACTTCGCGTCCGGCATAGGTCGTAAACACTGGTTGCGAAAACGAATTATCTTTCGGGCGCACACCAGGGACGGAAATCCAAACCGGTTGTCCCGTACGTTTATCATAAGCGTAAAAGCGATCGCCAGCTGGACCGTGAGCACCCCAATTACTGGTAATAGCGTGAAAAATAATTAAATTACGGTGGATACTGCATGAGCCGGTGCGACCGTTAGGAAAGGTCATGCGACCGATTTCTTCCATTAACGAACGCGACCACAAACTTTTTCCATCAGCATCAAACCCGCTTAAAATGCCCGACGATGAAATCGCGTACACGTTGCCGGTTTCGGGATCAATGGTAGGTGAACCGATGGAATAACGACGATAAATAATGTCGCTCAGAAAATCATTAAAAGCATGTGACCAGATTTGTTTGCCCGTGGCGGCATCGAAGCAGCGCAATTGCTCTTGCAGATTTGAATCTTCTCCTTCATAGGTCAGAGCGTAAACGCGTTCGCCACGAATGACGGGTGTGCCACGACCAGAAACATTCACGCTCCATAATTGATTTTTGCCACCTGGTTCCCAGGTTTCGGGTAATCCCGTTTCGTTACTCACACCATTTTGATTGGGGCCACGCCATTCGGTCCAGTCGGCCGCCGTCAACGATCCCAGTGCTAAACAGGCGCTGACTCCAGCAACAACCATGGTCCAGCGACGTTGTACTAAACCAGCCATAGTAAACTCCCTATACTTAAAGGTCGCCGTGTGTTTTTCCGTTTGTGACGCTGACCGCAAACAAGCGAACAGCTCAGACAAAAGGCGGCGGCTTGGTAAGATAGTACTTACACGTACTAATTCGTTTACAACTACTTCTTCTTGCTACCCTGCATACTTATCCCCTATTGGATCCTGCTTATGAGCGACCTTTTGCCTGACGCTGCTCCCGAACCGGCTCGCCCTCGCCTAGCGTTATTGCTGCGCCGTGCCTGGTATGGACTGAACCAAACCTTTCGTCGTCGCATCGCAGAGAGCGGAATTACACCCGATCAGTTTACGATCTTGCGCTGGTTGACCGAAAACCCGGACGGAATGACCCAACGCAGCCTAGCCGACGCCATGGCCAGCGACCCCAATACCATCACCGCCATTTTAGCTCGGATGTTGAAAGCTGGTCTGGTGGAGCGCCGCAGCGACCCTGACGATGCGCGGTGCAATCGCATTCGGCTAAAACCGAAAGGTCGTCAATTGCATGCAAAGCTGCAGCCCATCGCAAGCCTTCTGCAAGATGACCTGCTCAACAGCATTCCGGTCGCGGAACGTGATCAATTTCTGACCCACCTCGCCAGTGTCGCTGACAATTTAGAGCGGCTTGCTGATCAGGAACCGCCTAAGCCAAATATGACGCCTTAATTATTAATTATTCCAATGCTGAGTCATCTCTGCCGGATGTGAAAAAGAAGAAATTAACAGGAGGAACGGAGAAACGGAGGAAGAAAGAGAGAAGGCCGGAAATTTCTGCGGTTTTAACGCTCGCCGCTGTCTTGTCTTCTCCTCCGTTTCTCCGTTCCTCCTGTTCATCTTCTTTCTATTTAGGCAAGGACGACTCAGAATTGGTCTAAAGACAGTCAAATAATATCCGATTTGGGTTCACCTAGCTCCACGTTTAAGCCGTCATAACGAA
Organism: Planctomycetia bacterium; assembly: GCA_005801395.1. The sequence continues at coordinate 5,326 of SYDV01000051.1, forward strand.
AAACGTAAAGTCAGCGTTAGCTGGCTTTATTAGAATAAAAAACCCATGGTAAAACGCAGAGCGACATCCCAGCCAGATGGAGTGGTACTGCGTGATTCCGTACCGGTAGCTGTGGGAACATCCAACGTAATGCCGGTCGCCCGCCAATATGAGCCAATTAAACCAAGACCCAGACTGAACGACTGATTCATCAATATCCAGCCATTGATGCCTGCCGTAGCGCCATAACGAAAAGCACTATCATCGCTGTGTTGATTGGTCACACCGTTACTGCTATTAATATCGGCACTGAAACTTCCGATATTTGCGCCGATTTCTGGGGAAATACCCAAGACCATTGATTCATCTGCCATCCAGAATAACGGGATTGCTGAACCAAAACTAAAATCCACCGCAATACTTTCAGTATCTAAACTAAAATTGGTCGTCCTGGTATCGTGGGTTTCGTAAAATACCCCTAATTCAACAAATGGATGATGTTTTTGTTGCTGGAAATAATAATCGCGAAAGTGCACCCAATAGCGCGAGCCATTCTCAAACTCCGTGTCTTTGCCATCAGCATTAATTTCGCCGGCAATTAAAGGCGCATAACTGAGGCTAATACCGCCCAACATGGGCTCCACGGCAGCGGCTGGCGTTACGAAAACGATCGCCGTGAACATGGTGCTCAAAACAGTGGTCACAGAAAACGGGCGGGACAAGGAATTGGTGAGGTTGCGCATGGGCGACATGCTTGAGTAAAATAAATGAAGGCAATGGGGAGATTGCCAAACAACCACCGGGATCGTGGTTTCTACCGATCAACCTTGCCACCATCACCTATTTGGAGAACTGCATGCGACATGATGTGGTACATCGCCAGATTTGTCCTACCACCAAGACGAAGCGCATCTACACAGAGCAGCTAGCTTTCACTCATTCACCTGAGAAATGACATGCCCACTGCTCCTCGCCATCACGCTCACCCGGTGGCCCCTACCCGTCTACCGACCAATCTTGGCGAATTACGTGCCGTTGGCACCCATGCCCCACACTCAATTAAACAAGAACTGCGCGCCAATTTAATAATCGCACTCAGTCGTGGAGAACGCGGAGAAACCTTATTTCCGGGATTAATTGGTTACGGCGAAACGGTTATTCCTCAAGTCGTCAATGCCATATTAGCAGGCCACGATTTATTATTACTCGGTTTGCGCGGCCAAGCAAAAACACGACTGGCTCGTGCATTAACGAAATTTCTTGATTCTGAAGTTCCCGTGCTGGCCGGTGATCCACTGCGCTCGCATCCACTAGATCCCGTTGGCGCATTAGCCGAAGATATTATTGCTCGTGATGGTGATAACGCAAAAGTATGGTGGCTCTCAAGAGCTGAACGTTACGGCGAAAAATTAGCCACACCTGATGTATCCGTGGCGGATTTAATTGGTGATGTCGATCCCATTCGCGCCAGCCGCGAAGGTTATGATTTAGGTGATTTACGCGCGGTAACCTTTGGCATTGTTCCCCGCACCAACCGTGGGATTTTTTGCATCAACGAATTACCTGATTTAGCGCCACGTATCCAAGTCGCTTTATTTAATATTTTAGAAGAACAAGACGTTCAAGTCCGTGGTATCCCCCTGCGTTTACCGCTTGATCTGATGCTGGTGTTCACCGCCAATCCCGAAGATTACACCAGTCGCGGACAAATTATTACCCCGCTGAAAGATCGCATCGGCGCACAAATACTTACCCATTACCCGAAAAATCGCGCTGATGGCGTACGCATTATTGAACAAGAATCACATATCGCTTCCGCGCCTAACTGCACCCCGGTCATTTCATCGTTGTTCCCCCTCATTATCGAGGAAGCAGCCCGCGCTGCGCGCAGTAGTGACTTTGTTGACGGCAAGAGTGGCGTCTCAGCCCGCTTAACCATCGCGGCTATGGAAGTCTTGCATGCGAATGTGTTACAGCGCGGTTTATTACTTGGCGAAAAAAACCCGCATGCACGTTTAGTTGATTTACCCGCCACCTTATCGGCCATGACCGGGAAAATTGAATTAGCCTATGAAGGCGAACAAGAGGGACCATTAAAAGTTGGTTGGCATGTGTTAGGCGAAGCGATTAAAACCCTATGGAAAGAAAAATTGCCGCCCGTTATTAGTGAAGCGAATGATGAAAAAACTGGTAAGTCAGCACCAAAAGATGAACGCGATAGCGGCCCGTGGCAAGAAATCCTGGGTTGGTTTGCAAAAGGTAATCGCCTAGATTTATCGGATCGCTCAACCACCGCC
>SYDV01000052.1 GCA_005801395.1 Planctomycetia bacterium
CCGTGACGCCTTATTTGAATTATTAGATGATGCCGCGGCTGAAATTCTAGAAGGTGATCGCTGCGCGGTTTTTTTGCCATCGCCCGATAGCGCCATGTGTGGTTGGATGTTATGGCCGACGCACGAGCGTCGATTGCGTGCACGATTTGGCGCCGTGCCTTTTGCGCGCACCTTGCTCACCACGGTTCGTTCGCGCAAAGTACCGTTGCTTTGTACCAGTGATGGTGATCTCGCTCCCTCGGCGAGTATGGTTCAAGCCGGCGTGCAAAGTGCGATGGCGGCTCCCGTACGATTAGGTGATGAAGTACACGCCTTATTATATGTCGATCGTTTATCGGCAGCGACTCCTTTTACGCGTACCGAATTAGAATTTCTTGCGGCTGTAGCAAATCAACTGGCTGTCCAATTAGCTAATCGTGAAAATGTTGCTGCGCTTAAAGCTGAAGTAGTTCGCTTGCAAGCGGAACCGCGTGCGCTGCCTGAAGTTATTATTGGTGATGATTCTGCCATGCGCGCTTTAGAGGGGGTCATTGATCGCGTAGCGCCGACGGATGCGCCATTGTTGGTGCAAGGTGAAAGTGGGTCTGGTAAGGAACTTATTGCCCGATCCATTCATGCGAAATCGACGCGCGCTGAACGGCCATTTCAGGTGATTACTTGTGCTGCACAAGAAGACCATGCGCTTGAAACGTTATTATTTGGTTATGCCAAGCCGGGCGAGGCGGCGACCCCAGGGGTGTTTGAATTATCTGATCGGGCAACCGTGTTTCTTGATGAAGTTGCAGATCTACCTTTAACGGTGCAAGCGCGATTATTACGCTTACTTGAAAATGGCGAAATGCAGCGATCTGGTGATGGTGCGTTGCGCCGCGTAGATGTGCGCGTCATCGTTGCTACGAGTCGTGATTTGCGTGATGAAATGGCCCATGGTCGTTTGCGCGGTGAGTTATTGAATCGGTTAGAGGTGTTGTCATTGACGGTGCCGCCACTGCGTCAACGTCCAACCGATATTGATTTATTAGTAGACCATTTTTTAAAGGGGAATGCAGAGCGATTAACTCAGCCTTTAAAGCGCATGGCACCCGATAGTCGGGCACTGCTCCTACGCTATAATTGGCCAGGAAACGTACGTCAGCTCAAAAATATCGTTGAGCGTGCCTGTATTTTAGCCGCCGATCGTATTATTCAGCCGGGAGATTTACCTGAATCAATTCGTGGTGCGGAAGTTCCAATCTTCCAAACGCCTTTAGCTAGTTTGGGCGTTATTGAGCGGGCTCATATTCTGCGCGTGCTGGAACATTGCGGTGGTAATAAAAAAGCAGCAGCCGAATTACTCGAAATTGATCGTAGTACACTTTATGCGAAATTACGCCAATACGGCCAAGCTTAATCAGGTAAGTCTCAAGCGACGGTTAAACGGTTCCGCAATTGCGTTTGCGCCATTCTCCTGGGCTCATGTGGTGATGGCTGCGAAAAAAACGTCCAAATACGGTGGGGTCTGGATAGCCAACTAATTCGCCAACTTTAGCGATGGGTAATTCGGGACGACCCAATAAATTTTCGGCCAAACGTAATCGTTCTTGGCGCAAAAAGGCTCCCGGACTACGACCACGTATCTCCTGATAGACTGCGCTGAAGCGCGTGCGACTGTAGCCGGCGACAGCGGCAAGATCTTCCACATCAATTCCGGTATCCAAACTGCGCAGTGCCATGGTTTCGGCGCGAGCGATTCGCGCTTCAACGCTAACCGTAGGGGAAGTCGCCGACTCCTCATATAAGTGTCCAATAAACGTGGACAGCAGAGAGGATAATTGCGAGGTTGCGTCCAATATCGCAATCGGACCACCTTCTTGCCAGCGCTGCACGAGTCGGGGAACGCCATCGCGAAATAATTGTGTTAATGCTGGTGGAATAACGATGGGAATATCAATGCCCCAGGTTTCCATTGGTGTGGGTTGTAGTAAATTGCTGCGCTCTGCTAATTCATTTTCGTAGGCGCCTGCATGCGGGTGCGTGGCGCGCAGGGGATCAAATCGCACATCGAAATGCACCCACACAGGTGTATTGCCAGCAATGGAACCGATATCAGTGAGTGCGCCTGGGGGAATGACATAGGAACCGCCGGATGGGATGACGTGGTCGCGTCCATTAATGCGTAAAAATGCGCTGCCCAACAGCGAAGTGGCGAGCAAATAATGCGCTAAGCGGCGTTGCGGAATGGACCACGCGATTTGCCTCGGGCGATTATCGCAGGCATGAATATACGGGCAGTAAGCACCATCCCATGCCAGCATATGATACGCTTAATGTCCAACGCCCGTGGCGTGTTGCCAGGCGTGAACGATGTGATGAACAATGGAGTCGACTCCGACGCCGGTTTTCACTTGGGCGAAAATGTGTGGGCCATTGCCGCGAATTTTCTCGGTGTCACGTTTCATGACGTCAAGATCAGCACCCACAGCCGCCGCTAGGTCTATTTTATTGATTACGAATAAATCAGATTGCGTGATGCCGGGACCTCCTTTGCGTGGAACTTTATCACCGCCTGCAACGTCGATAACGTAAATAATATAGTCAGCTAATTCACGGCTGTAGTTGGCAGCTAAATTATCGCCACCAGATTCAATTAAGAGCATTTGTGGATTGAATGCGGCATGTAGTTCTTCAAGAGCGCCAAGGTTAGCGGTAATGTCTTCACGAATCGCTGCGTGTGGACAGCCGCCGGTTTCCACCGCACGAATGCGTTCCGCCGGCAACGCTTTATGGCGAATTAAAAACTCACCATCTTCTTTGGTGAAAATGTCATTAGTGACCGCTGCGATATTATAGCGATCTCGCAAGCGCTGACAGAGCTGCAACATTAAAGCCGTTTTCCCGCTGCCGACGGGTCCACCAATGCCAATCGTAAACGCGCGTTCGTTGAAATTACGATGCAAGGGCATCTCACGTTCATGGAAATGGCCTGGGCCATCCATCTTTTCATGTGTATGTCCGTGACTATGGCCATGACCGTGATCGTGTGGGTGTCCGCCGTGCATAATTGCTTTCCTCAAGTGTAGAATCATGTCTGCGTGGATCGCTCACGCATGCAAGCATGATTATGACATGAACAAACGAGAATAGAGCCGATCATGATGGCCTTGAAAAAGGTCATGCAGCGGTGCGCTGGCGGCAGCCGTGGCAATATCATGATCGTGATATCGAGCGATAATATCGCAGGCGACCGTGTTAAGTCGTTGGTGGATAGCTTGAGCTTCTAATGGCCCGACACATCCAAGACGAACCGCCGTTGACATCAACGTGCGTAAATGCTGGAAGACAAACAATTGCTGACAATCACGGCGAGCTAATCCTAAATAGGCACACACCGTACCGGTAATGGTGGCAAGGTGACCTGGGTACGGTTGTTGGCGAATAGATCGTTTAAGTTCAGTCAGCGCCACTCGTGGAAAAGCGGTGACACAGGTACTGAGAAATCCCATGCCGAGCGCACGGCTCGCACGATTTGCGACGTGATTCAGCAAGGTCGCATTAAACCATTCATCCAATTCGCCAAAGCGTTCTGGTTGCTGATGAGCAGCACTGACAAATGGCAAAATTGCTTGCCCGCACTGCTCTAAACTATCGCTGACATATTGTTCAAGCGCCTCGCGGCCACGGACAGCGCCTAATTGCCAAGCCGCTTCTAAGCCGCCCGAATGCGCAAATCCACCAGAGGGAAATGCGGAATCGGAGAGCTGCAATAATAGAAATAAGTCCGGAAGTCCGGAAGTCCGGAAGTCCG
>SYDV01000053.1 GCA_005801395.1 Planctomycetia bacterium
ATTTGATTACCAATACGATAGGTGTTTGGGGCATGTCCGTGCTCGATGCCGCGGACGGAAGTATCGATGGTTTCCTTGGTTCAGTCTGTCATCCAGGATCAACCATGCTTGGACCTGGAGTTGCACGTGACGAAGCCACTGCAGCGGCGTTGATCTGGCATGGTTTACATCGCCTACGTGGACAAAAGCCAGTGTGGTTAGTGCCATGTCATTACGGTGAATTAATCCAAACACTCTATCGTTGGGGCGCGCGCAATTGCGAGTTGCACCTCGCGCAGGTGCGCGGTCCAGCGCAAGCTCTCGCAGGCGTAACGATGCCGACGTTTATGCCTGAAACTGGGTGACGTTTATTCGCTTACTTTAATAGATCGCGGATCACGCGAGTTGCTTCGACGCCGGTTAATCGCTGATCTAATCCTTGTGAGCGCACAGTGAAACGTTCGTGGTTGATTCCTAAGCAATGTAAAATGGTGGCGTGAAAATCGCGGATGTGCACGGGATTTTCAACGACGTTATAACTGAAATCATCAGTCGCACCGTAGCTGATGCCGGGTTTGATGCCGCCACCAGCCATCCAGGTGGTGAAGCAACGTGGGTGATGATCACGACCAGCTTCAGGACTGTCCCATTTTCCTTGTCCTGCGACCCCACGACCAAATTCACCACCCCAGATAACGAGCGTGTCATCTAATAAGCCACGTTGTTTGAGATCTTTAATTAATGCGGCGGTTGGTTGATCGGTATCGCGACAACGTGCGGTACACCACGAGGTCAGACGGCTGTGATGATCCCAGTCGGGATGAACGAGTTGAATAAAACGTACATCGCGTTCTGCGAGTCGACGGGCTAATATACAATTCGCCGCGTAACTGCCTGGTCGCCGCGAATCCGGACCATATGCGGCGAAGACGGATTCTGGTTCATTGGATAAATCATTGAGATCCGGCACACTGGACTGCATGCGGTAGGCCATTTCGTATTGTTTGATCCGTGTCGCAATTTCAGGATCGCCTGTTTCCGTTAGGTGTTGCTGGTTCAAGGCGCCTAATCCATCCAACATATCGCGGCGAACGTTGCGAGATAAACCATTTGGATCGCGTAAATACAACACCGGATCTTTCGAGTTGCGTAATTTAACTCCTTGATGACCAGTGGGCAAAAATCCACTGCCCCAATAATGATCATAGAGCGGTTGATCGCTGGGACGGAGCATGCGCGAGATAAGCACGAGATAATCGGGCAAATCTCGGTTCATGCTACCCAAACCATAGCTTGTCCAAGCACCTAAACTTGGTTTTCCTGGGAGTTGATTCCCGGTCAAAAATTGGGTCATGGCTGGTGCGTGGTTTATTTCTTCAGCCGTCATGGATTTAATCAGACAAATGTCATCGACGATGGTACCTAAATGCGGCAACCATTCGCCAATTTCAGTTCCGCTTTGTCCATGTCGGTTGAAACGTACGCGAGGAGGCATGATTAATTGTTTTTGCGCTGAAGTCATGGTCGTCAGCCGTTGACCCTTGCGGATCGAATCGGGTAATTCGGTTCCGGCTAATTTGGCTAATCCAGGCTTGTTATCAAATAATTCTAATTGCGACGGTCCGCCCGACATCGTTAGCATAATGACGCGCTTCGCCGTTGGTTTATGGTGTGGAAAACCAACTCGTCCAACTTGGTCATTCGCGGGTAAAAGCGCCGGCAATAACGGCAGCGGCAGAGCGGATAACGAACGAAGTACGGTTGAACTTAGGCCAAGTTGCAAGCAACGAGCTAGAAATTGACGGCGATCTGGGTTCGGTGCGAATAGATTATTCATAGGTTAAAACCTCATCGAGATTCAGAAAGGTGCTGGCAATAATCATCAAAGCAGCGTGATTGGTTGGATTGCGCGTCGCATCAGGTAATTGCTGACCAACAGTTAATAACGAGCGAGCTTCAGCATGATTGGCTTGATAATAGGCCCGTGTTTTGGTTAACAGACGAATAAAGACAGGAAGTTCATCCGAGTGCAGCGGGCGGGCCATAACGCGATTGGCAATAGTATGTAATGCGGATTCATCATCAGTCGCAGTGGTAGCAAGGCGCGCTAAAGCAAACGCCGATTCTAAATAGCTGGTGTCATTAAGTAGGGTTAATGCCTGCAATGGCGTGTTCGTTTGATGCTGTTGCACATCACAGGAACGGCGTTGCGCATTGTCGAATAAAAAAGTTGGCGCAATGGTGCGACGCCAGAAAGCGTAAATGGTGCGACGATATTGCGCTGGTCCTTCGCTTGGATTGTAACGGTAACGGCCCATGAATAATTCCTCCCACACGCCATCAGGTTGGTAGGGAAATACGGGTGGGCCGCCAATTGCGGTATTCAGTAAGCCAGCAGCAGCTAAAGCGTTATCGCGCAACATCCAACTGGGTAATCGGTAACGTGCACCACGAGCTAATAATTGATTGCTGGGATCATGTGCCAGAGTGGCCGCATCTACGGTTGAGCGTTGTTGAAACGTTTGACTGTTGACGATTAAACCCAGGATATGCTGAGTGTCCCAATGATGTTCAATACATTCGACGGCTAACCAATCAAGTAATTCTGGATGTGACGGCTGTTCACCCTGTAAACCGAAATCATCCATGGTCCGGACCAATCCACGACCAAAACATAATTGCCATAAATGATTAACGAATACGCGTGCGGTTAACGGATGTTCGCGACCCACTAACCAGCGCGCCATATCCAAACGATTTGGCGGTTTTTCACCTGTCCAAGCGCCGAATGCAGGTGGCATGCGCGGTTCCACGACATCGCCTTTTGCGTCCCACACGCCACGCAACAGGACATTGGTGGTGCGTGGTTCTTTTCGCTCCGCCATCACCATGACGTTTACTTTATTGGCTTTGGCGATGTCGTCGCGTTGACTTTTTGCACGATCATAGGCTTCTTTATTAACCAAATAAGGTAGGTAATCGGCAAGAAATGTTTTTTTAAGTCGTTTGCGCTGGGCGTCATTGATCTTGCCCTTGGCTGTCGCTAATTGTTCCAGGGGAGTAGCGCCTAATTCCTGAATCGCTGGTCCAGCTTCTGCGGTAACACTTAATCGGAAGCGGCCAATATTTGCATCGCCCAGCGTTGATCGTTGATGTAATTCAATAATGAGCACTTCATCGTTACTGAGAGTTAATGGTTCTTCTAATGCTAATATGGCGCTGTGTGGGATTAATGAATCATGTTCACGGGTGGACCAACCATTGCGAGGATCGTCATCTAAAATGCCTTTGATGGCACCATAGCCATTCTGTTTCTTGGTGTCGTCTTGCAC
>SYDV01000054.1 GCA_005801395.1 Planctomycetia bacterium
ACGACATCAAATTGGATACTCAGCCAGGAAATCCGAATGCCGGTGTTTTTGGTGTAAGCGAAATCCTTGATAAGCATCGTTTACGTATCACGCCAGCAGCGTATGCCGACGGTCAAGGTTCCTATTCAATTGGTCGTCGTTCTTACGGTAAGACGACGGTGTCGAATTGTGATTTTATTATCCTCGACTGCAAAACCCACCGTGAAATGCACGACATTAACAATCCCGCTAGAAAAGGTTTGTCGATGTTGGGCAAGGAACAAAAAGCTTGGTTGTTAAACGAGCTGCGAACTACTAAATCAGAATTTATCTTCATCGCTTCATCTGTTAACTTTATGATTCACCATAATGGCGCAGGTGGTCATGAATTTTCACCCGGTAAAGACGAGGCATGGACGGCATTGATTGATGAACGCGAAGAATTGATCGCAGAATTTGACGCATTGAAAAAGCCAGTGTTCATTATGACGGCTGATTTGCATACCAGTTATTCGATTAAAATCACAGATACGGTATGGGAATTTGCATCCGGCCCTATTAACTCGGTCAATCACGTGCCAAAGAATGATGAGGGGGATCGTCCGATGACGGGTTTATGGAAGTCGGGCCCTCGTACCTGCGATATTCGTTGGTCGAGTTACATGCTGCCAGATATCGAACGTTCCCAGCGCTTGTATCCGTACTACTGCGTGGTGCAGGTTAATAATGTTTTCAATATGCCAAAGCAGTTAGGGGATACTCGCTGGGTTGCCTATCCGCATCCTCAAGTTGTATTTCAATATTTCGAAGGTCGTACCGGAAATTTTGTTTACGCGGAATCAATTAGCACCGTTCGCAAATAGGGACTTTGCGCGGTGGTCATTAGACCTGGACAGTACGTTTCGTCGTCACCATTTATTTGGTTTTGTCCGGTGCTGGGTTTGGTGTCGGCATGAGAGCGCCGACTTCCTTTCGCCAGGCGATTAGTTGTTCGTGCAGAGCTTTCGTTTTTTCCGGCTGCTGGGTGGCAAGGTTATTCATTTCGCCAATATCTTGCGGGATGTTATAGAGTTCGAGTGCGCCGTCCTCTAACCATTCGATGAGTTTCCAGTCGCCCTCACGGATTGCACCATAAGGTGCACCACCTTGGTTGGCGTAGTGAGGATAATGCCAATAGAGCGACTTGCCGCGCGGAGTGGTTTCGCCTTTGAGTAAGGGGAAAAAACTCACTCCGTCGAGATGTTGCTCTGGCTTTAATGGCTGGCCAGCGAACTGAAGCAGTGTGGGATAAAAATCGGTACTGATGACCGGCACATCACAGGTGCTGCCTGGGGTCGTCACGCCTGGGGCGACGACGATCATTGGTTCACGCACGCCGCCTTCGTAGGGCCAACCCTTACCAGCGCGTAGCGGTAGATTTGAAGTGGGCCAGCCTTCTGCTGTGGCAAGACCACCATTATCTGACATGAAGACGATGATTGTTTTTTCTGTCAGTCCAAGGTCATTTAGTGCAGTCAATATTCGACCAATTCCGCTATCGAACTGTTCTAGCATTGCGGCGTATTGGGGGTGATTTTGTACCATCCGTAATTTGCTGTCTTTTTCTTTTCCCCACAAATCTGCCGGCGCCTGTTTCGCTTTTTCTTCCCATTTCTTCACCAGATCAGCTCGTGCGCCGATTGGAATGTGAGGTGCGTTATAGGGTAGATAGGCAAAGAACGGTTGATCTTTGTGTGATTCGATAAATTTCACGGCGGCATTCGTGATGCTTTCGGTTTTCTTGGGATCATCCTTGGATTTCTCGCCGGATTTAGGTCCAGTTTCACCTTTGTCATCATACTTAAAACCCTGATCGCCCGGCATGAAACCCATATTCCCAAGATGCCATTTTCCGGCAAAGAACGTGGCGTAACCCGCGTCGCGTAGCGCTTCCGCGATGGGTACTTCTTCGAGTGGAAGTTGACTGGCATTCGGCGCGGGAAGGAGTTTTCCTGCACGTCCACCTGGAATAAAATTGGTGATCCCAAAGCGTGGTGGGTATTTCCCTGTCATAATGCTGCCGCGAGTCGGCGAACACACGCAGCACGCCGCATAACCCTGTGTGAATTTCATTCCGCGTTTCGCCAATAAGTTAATATTCGGTGTTTCGTAAAATGTCTTCGGATTGAATGCGCCGATGTCCATGACGCCGAGGTCATCGGCGAGTATAAAAATGATATTTGGTTTGTTTGCGGGCGCGTCAGCGGCGTTGAGCGCGGCTAATGGGATGAGTAGCAAAGCGGAGACGAGTGAGCGTATAAATTTCATAGTGTTTAGTTCCGGATTAGTCGTTTATTAGAAAATATTTCATTGTTCATGCTGAGACGAAAGAAGAAGATATTTTCTCCATAGTCAATCAAGCTTTCGAAAGTTTCACTATTGATACCAATACGATCTGAAATGGTTGTCTAGAAAATGCCCGACACGAACCATGGCGTGACAAACGGTACGGTATCTAAACTTTGGGCTATGGTTTATGCGGGAAAAACGGTAGCGTTCACTTCGCGTCTATCTTACTTTTTCTTCCGTAATTGACGTAATGCCTCATGCAATCCTTCGTCCTGTCCTGGTGCAGTTGGAGGAACTATTTCCGAGACTTCGCTGACGTTAGCTGTTGGTATTGGTTTAGGTATTGGCGCGACTGGCGTGCTGACAACAGTGGGTGTCACCGTGGTTTTACTATTATAGAAACCCCAATGATCAGATGCATAGGATGTTTTCTTCGGCAACTGTGTAGAATTATATTCAAACTGGTACGCAGGTTTGTCAAATTCTTTAAGGCTTATCAGTTTTAAACGCTG
>SYDV01000055.1 GCA_005801395.1 Planctomycetia bacterium
CAGTATGGATATTTGGAATGGCGGAACTGCGGCTAACCAATTTGTTTCAGACAATTGGTTAGGCCGATTATTGGCGCAAAACAATATTGCTGCCCGAACAGAAATGACGGCCCATGGCGTTTTATTATCTCGCTACAGCTCTAACCCCCTACAAAAAGGCGGAATTAACTATTTGGCTATGTCGAAGCCAAAAGATTTTATTGATAATTCTTACTACCTACAAAATACCACAGGTATAACTTCCGTAAGCACTCAATTTGAACACCATCTACGCACTCAACAAATTGTCTATCAAGCCAGCAGCGCTTTCCGTGCGGCGCTGGCCACCTCAAATCGCATCCCACCTACACTTCCAACCGAACCAAAACATTATAACTACACCCCCCCTACGCTGGGAAATACGACGTATCCGGTAGCATTTAATCAGGCCAGTGACTTTGAGAAACGTTGCCAATCTATTGCCGAAATGATTTGCACCTATGGTACTCCAAATGCGTTAAAAATTCCCGTCTTCAAGGTTGAAATTGGTGGATTTGATAATCACGACACGCAAAAAGCGAAGCATGAAGATTTATTAGCACAAGTTGGATCTGGCATTGCGAATCTACGCCGCGCATTCCAAGCAAAAGGCATCTGGGATCGCGTCCTTATTATGACCTATTCCGAATTTGGTCGTCGCGTCGAAGAAAACGGTAGCAAAGGGACTGATCACGGAACTGCAAATTGCCATTTTATGGTTGGTGGAAAAGTGAAGGGAAAATTGTTTTACGGCGAACAGCCTGGTTTAGTCAAAGCCACCGATCTTGATAGTCGCGGAAACCTTAGGAGACGAATGGATTTTCGCCAATATTACGCCACCGCAGCCAGTTGGCTGGGCCTCGATTTTGCAAATGACACAACAACGGGCTTAGCCGGCTCTGGTTTACCTTATATTGCCGGTCAAGTAGCCGTCGATTTATTTAATCCCTAATCTGTTTGGACAAAAGCTTAAGACTTGCAATGAATGTTCACTCAAGGGAATGAAAGCCTTACTCGCTTAAACGGCACTGTAATCCTCTTCAGGAACAGACAGCGAATACGAGCATCATTACAATGAACTCGCGCCAGACAGATGACCTTGTCTTGCGCTATCTTACCGAGAGCGTCGGCTGAACTGATCGAACAACTGTTCGTCAATTCATACGGTTGAAGCCAGATTTAATACAATTTGCTCATTCCGATCTGACATCGCACATTAAAAGTCTTACGAATTAAAAACAATGATCCTGTTTTAAAAAATGACCGCTTTCCACTCGACCTAACTACTTTTTCCAACAACGTTTGGTTCTCCACTTCGTAGGTAGTGGTCCCGTCTCTCCTCTTATAATAAATCTGCAAACAAAGGCATCTATGCTATTTCAGACCTTCCCCTCTCGGTCGCTCAGTTGCTGTTTGGCCAGTATGGCATGGTGTTTTTGCTTTGGTGCTGAAACCACCCAAGACAAACCTAAGCCACAAAAAGCAAAACCCAGCGCTCCCGCATTTTATGATTCCATGGATTTTGGTCCATTCATTGCCGACACCATCATCGCGCCCAATGATAATATTAGTATTAAAGGCGTTGCTGTTGGTTTAGGCGCCAATGGAAAAGCAGGCGGTCTTTGCTTTGACCTTGATCTCTTACGCATGAGTGCTGGGTGGACCGGTGGCTATCTAAAATTAACCGGCGATGCCTATGATCGTAAACACAGTCGTGGGCCTGAAATTGTAAATCATTTGGTCTTCACCACCAAACCTGTTCCTGGGTGGTCACAAGACGGTACCTTTACCGATCCACGCAGTGAACCTTTTGGTCCTCTGCCAGAGAGCAGCGCACGCTTCCGTGGATTATATCGCCACGGTGAACAAATCGTACTGAGCTACAACGTTGGTGCTGGCCAAGTATTAGAATTGCCCGGCATGGGCGCTGATCAAAATACCCTCACCCGCACCTTTAGTTTCACCGGCATGGCCCCCGCACAGATGCTCATCGCCGAATTACCACAAGCGATGGGCAATCAAGTTAATGACATCAGTTCACTCACGGCAGGTAATCAATCGGTGAGTGTCCGTTTAGTTGGTGCTCCTGATGGCGTTACCATAAGGGTCGCTGATAATCGTTTGCTATTGAACCTACCGGCACTCAGCAAAGCGACCTTCACCCTCGCTCTCACCAGCGGTTCTGATGAAGCGGCGGCTACTAAATTACGTGCCATTATGCCGAGCGTTAATCCCGCCTCACTCATTTCTGGCGGGCCAGCGCGTTGGAATGATCCGCAAATAACCAGCGGCACTTTGGGCAGCGATGCCGATGCCTACGCCGTCGATACCATCGTCACGCCAGATAAAAATCCCTGGTCCTCTAATTTGCGGTTCGGTGGTTTGGATTTCTTTACCGATGGTCGCGCAGCGCTGAGTACCTGGAATGGCGATGTGTGGATCGTTGGCGGAATTGATGCCGCGTTAGCTAAAATCACGTGGCGGCGTTTTGCTGCGGGTCTGCACCAACCACTGGGATTAAAAGTCGTCAATAATCAAGTGTACGCGCTCTGCCGTAATGGCCTATGGCGCTTACATGATCTCAACAATGACGGCGAAGCCGATTATTATGAATTATTCAACGGCGATATTCATGCCACGCCAGCTTTTCACGAGTTCGCCTTTGATTTACACACCGATAAAGACGGCAATTTTTATCACACTAAAGCAGGCCCGGTTAAACAGGGTGGACGTGGCTTTGAAACTATCGCAGAACACCACGGTGCCATTATTAAAATTAGCAAAGACGGAAAAACGCTAGAGCGTCACGCGACTGGTTTTCGTGCCGCAAATGGAATGGGCATCGGACCGAATGGAGAAATGACCTCTGGCGATAATGAGGGCACTTGGATGCCCGTTTGTCGCCTTAACTACATTAAACCGGGTGGTTTCATGGGTGTCATGGATCTCCATCATCGTGCAGTCGCCCCGACCATTTACGATCCGCCTATTTGTTTTATGTCCCACAAAGTCGACAATTCGAGTGGTGCGCAGGTGTGGGCAACCGATAATCGCTGGGGTCCGTTGTCAGGAAATTTACTGCACTTATCCTACGGCAAAAGCGCCATGTTTGTGGTCGCCTGGGGTATGACTGGCGATGTTCCTCAAGGCGGCATCACGCAATTACCATTTTCCTTTAACTCGGGGATGATGCGAGCACGAGTAAATCCCAAAGATGGCCAAGTCTACGTCTGTGGCTTAAAAGGCTGGCAAACAACCGCCGTTCGTGACGGCGGTTTCCAACGTATTCGCGCCACCGGTAAATCCATCTGCGTGCCTGTCGCCATGAACGTTCAAAGCGGTGCCATTGAATTACAATTCAGCGACACGCTTAATCCGCAAATGGCCAGCGATTTAGAAAATTGGTCCGGTCAACAATGGAATTATATCTGGTCTGCCAATTATGGTTCACCAGAAGTGAAACCCGACACCACCGAAACCGGCCGCGTCCCCCTGCCCATTACCGGTATTACCTTATTACCCGACGGGAAAACCGTTCGCCTCACTATCGCCAATCTAAAACCCGTCATGCAATTTAGTTTAAAATACCGGATCACCACAGCGAGTGGAGAACAGGTAAGTAATGAATTTAATGGAACGGTGAATGTCGTTCCTCAATAATTCGTTCGTTAGTTCATGCACCTGAATATCCACAAATGGATAGGTTAATGGGGCACTGAAAAAATGCCGTTTTAACTAGAAGTCATCCCAACAATCCCTTCAAGGTGGGCGCAGCGGATCGGACTCATCCACCTAGACGGCGAAAACGAAGGCCTAGCAGAGCTGGGTCGAGTTTTGACAACAACGGTGGTGAGTTCGAGATCAAGCCAACCGACGTGAGGAATTTTTGGGATGAGTTCTAGTAAAATCAGGATAAATATCCCTAATTACCTTTCTCGTCTTCATTATTAATGTTCTGCCCTAGGTTTCACTAATGGCATTAGTAACCTAGATGGACTTGCGGCCAAGGTACTAGCTGCCTACATCTCTGTCCGGGAGTCAATCATGTCTGCCTTAAAATTTACCACTGCGTCCCTGATACTC
>SYDV01000056.1 GCA_005801395.1 Planctomycetia bacterium
AAGCCAGCGTCACCTTGATCGCGCGCGGTGTGCGCGTGGAGCGTTTCCACGATAGTGGGGTGGCGGGAATTCACCGTATTATGAAGCACTTGGACGCGATACGCCAATGCGTCGCGGTCATCGTCGTCGCAGGCATGGATGGCGCACTGCCGTCCGTCGTTGGTGGTTTAATTGATATCCCACTTCTTGCCTGTCCAACATCGGTTGGATATGGTGTTGCCACCGGCGGCCACACGGCACTTAACACCATGTTGGCGAGTTGCGCCGCTGGGGTAACGGTGGTCAATATTGATAATGGTTTTGGTGCGGGCTTCGCCGCGGCTACGATCGTTCGCGTGGTTCAGCGGCATCATTCAACGACTCAAGCACCTAAATAGGTCTTATGAATACCATCCTCTTGCTGGTCGCGTCAAATATTTTAATGACGGCCGCATGGTATTGGCATCTCAAGGCACCCGCCGCTTATCCCTTGATAGGCTTCATTATTATTTCTTGGCTCATTGCCCTACCTGAATATTGTTTAGCCGTGCCGGCAAATCGATTAGGCCATATTAGTTTAGGCGGCGCATTCACAGCGCCGCAATTAAAAATGATTCAAGAAGCCATTTCATTATCGGTCTTCATCATTTTTAGTTTACTCATCCTCAAAGAATCACCGCGCTGGCAAGATTATGTCGGCATGGTGTTAATTATGGCGGGATTGGCTGTCGCTTTGTCTGGTCGTCACGCATCACCCGAACAAAAAACTCCACTGCCACTTCAGGCACATGCACCATGACAGCGTTACGATGGGGTATTTTAGGCACTGGCGGGATCGCGCGTAAATTTGTCGATGGTTTGCGCGCCATCGCTGACCGCTGCCCCATCGTTGCTGTTGGAAGTCGCTCCTTATCGTCGGCTCAATTGTTCGCTGCTGATACGATGCGGGCACATGGCTCCTATCAGGCATTAATTGATGATCCGGAAGTCGATGTCATTTATATTGCGCTACTTAATCATCAACACGCCGAATGGTCGATTCGTGCTGCCGAAGCGGGAAAACACGTATTGTGTGAAAAACCTGCCGCGATGACCGCCCTGGAATTAGAATCGGTTTTAAGTGCGGTGAAGAAAGCGAACACCTTCTTCATGGAAGGTTTCCTTTATCGTTGCCATCCACGTTGGGCTGAACTCCGACAATTATTAACCGCTGACGTTATTGGTGAGGTACGAATCGCTCACGCTACGTTTTGTTTTAATGCTCCTAACGTGCCACGCTTGCTGACCAAGGCCATGGGCGGCGGCGCATTAATGGATGTCGGATGTTATCCCATTTCCTGGCTACGTTGGATCGCTGGTGCAGAGCCCACCGCCACCACGTGCGTCGCCACCCTCGGCGGCGATGGCGTGGATGTTTCTGCCAGCGCCACGCTGCGCTTTCCAAACGGCGTCATTGGCACCGTAGACACCAGTTGCGTCGCTCATCGTCAGGTTACGGCGTCGCTCATCGGAAGCGCTGGCCGCATCGATATTATCGAACCGTGGCGTTCCACCCCTGGGGAAGCCGCATTTATTATCACCAATGCGAGCGGCACAAAAACCATTCCTTGCCTTGACGATGGCTTAAACACCTACGCCAGAGAAGCGCTTACTGTCGTCGCCCATATTCATGAACGTCAGGCACCTATGATGAATTGGGATGACAGTCGTGGACAAGCCAGCTGTTTAGATGCGCTGCGCCATCAGGCAAATATTTGGTGGGATGGCGAAAAATAACTTAGGAATAAATAGGACTGCATTAAAGACGATTGGAGGCCACAAAATACTGGGCCAACCGTTAAAGATACGTTGCATATAGATGTTAATCGGGTGACTCAGTCTATGTCATAGTCCTTCTCATTCATCGCTAGACTACTTCGCCATATTGAACATGGTTCATCTCCATGCCTATTACCGTTCCCTCCGGCTCGACCTTTACCCGCAACAATCGCAGCCGCATGTGGCTTATTATGCTTGGCGTGCTTGCGCTATTGACGGTTATTGCGTGGGGCATTCTGTCGATGATTAGCGCTGAAGTCCGGCGACAAATTACTGAAACTTTGGAATCCACTTTAGAAATTGCCAAAGTCACATCAGACCGTTTTTTCGCGCGGCAAAGCGACACCGCAATGGTGATTGCGAATGGTCCGGTGATACGCACTGCGGCCGCGGCCTTGTTCGCTGGCGATGAAGCGCAGCGACCCGCGTTAAACCAACGCCTTAATGATACCATTGTGCCTCAACAATTTGACGGTTGGGCGCTAGCTTCCGTGGATGGCCGAATTATTGCCAGCGGACTTGGCGCTAACGGTTGGCCGGTATTACCACCAGCGCTGCACGCACGCATTGCCGAAGTCATCGCTGGTAAAGTGGTGTTGCTACCGCCTAGCTGGGTATCCGAAGGTAATAGCCGACGCCCGGCATTTTTACTTGCGGCTCCGATTCGTGATGGTGAGCGCACCATCGGAATTCTCGCGCTTACTATGGATCCCGTAACGGAGTTCAGCGCCGTTTTAGAATCCGCGCGTTTTGGCAAAACAGGCGAAACCTATGCTTGTACGAGTGATGGCTTACTCGCCTCGCGTAGTCGTTATCTTACGCAACTTAAAGACAGTGGTTTAATACCTAAAGAAGCACCCAATGCGATTCTGCGACTCGGCCTGCGCCGCCCACCAACGGTAGTTGACGGCAGGACAGTGTCTGGCAATCCCGGTGAGTGGCCATTTACCACTGCAGCGGCTGGCATCATCGCCAAAACTCCTGGCCTAACCTTGGATCAGGGCTTCGACTATCGCGGCATACCCGTGGTGGTTGCTTGGAAAATGCTCGGTGAAACGGGTATGGGCGTCATTACCAAGATTGATAGCGCTGAGGCTTTCCGTCCACTCGCATTGCTGCGAGGAATATTTCTCAGCGTCTTGGCCTTGCTCGCCATCGCCACTGTGGCCAGTGTTTTATGGATGAGCAATCTTGCGCGCTTGAGTCACAAATTAGCAAAAGCCCAAGGTCAATTGCAGCAATTAGGCCAATACACCCTCGAACAAAAACTGGGCGAAGGTGGCATGGGTGCGGTTTATCGCGGACGCCATGCGCTTATGCGTCGTCCAACGGCCATTAAATTAATTACCGGAAAAATCACCGACGATGTCTTGGCTCGCTTCGAGCGTGAAGTCCAACTCTGTTGCCGCTTATCGCATCCCAACACCATTGCTATTTACGACTACGGTCGCACTGCCGACGGCACGTTCTATTATGCCATGGACTTACTCGATGGCATGGATTTAGAAGCGATGGTTGGGAAATATGGTCCGTTACCCGCCGCCCGCGTCATTCATTTCCTAGTACAAGCCTGTGGTTCGCTCGCCGAGGCGCATGATTTACAGATGATCCACCGCGATATTAAGCCCGCGAACTTATTTATTACGAATCGCGGCGGTGAAAACGATGTACTTAAAGTGCTCGATTTTGGTTTAGTTAAAAGCACAGAAAATAATGCTCCGCAACTCAGTCGTGCCGATATTATTAGTGGCACTCCACCGTACATGGCACCAGAAGTCATTGAGCAAAAACCCGGCATTGATGGTCGTAGCGATCTTTATGCACTGGCTTGCGTCGGCTATTTTTTATTGACCGGAAAGTGCCCCTTTGAACGAGCCTCAGCTATGGAAACACTGATGGCGCATATCAATGAACCGCCAGCACCGCTCAGTTCGGCGTCTCAGCATAAAATCCCATCAGACCTCGAAGCCGTCATACTCCATGGTTTGGCTAAAGATCCAGCCAAACGCCAAGCATCCGTTCGCGCTTTCCGTGATGACTTATTAACCTGCGCTGACGCCAAGGAATGGCGAGAAGCCGATGCCGAAAAATGGTGGGTTTCGCAACGCGCAAAAGCCGCTGATGAAGCCGATAAAAACGCTAAAAAAGAAGTCTCGGTTAGTATGGTGTTAAAAACGGCGGATTTGGAATTTAAGGGATGAGTTTTAAATAATGTCCGATGTCCGATGTCTTTCGTGTTCAATGTTCTCTTCTTTAAAGTGCGTTTTTAATCACCTAAAAAAATCCCTCTCAGATGAGCTGGTCTAGATCATACCAGATATCGGACATCGGACATCGGACATATTTTTTTAAATTACCGAATTCCATACCCCTCCGGATTTTGCTGCTGCCAGCGCCAGCCATCTTCGCACATGGTGGCTAAATTGCGGGTGGCTTTCCAACCCAGTATTTTTTCTGCGTGGGCTGGGTCAGCATAACACGTGGCAATATCGCCTGGACGACGTGGGCCGAACGTATGCGGTATTTTTTTTCCGCATACTTGTTCAAGAGCTGTCAGCATATCCAGCACCGAATATCCCGTGCCGGTGCCAAGATTGATGGGTACTGCGCCATTGAGCGTGTCTAATTTGGCGAGTGCCGCTAAGTGGCCTAGGGCCAAGTCTACAACATGGATGTAATCGC
>SYDV01000057.1 GCA_005801395.1 Planctomycetia bacterium
GGCGGCGAGTGCATCGGTTGGCATGGACCGCCAATCCGTTTGATGAACTCGACAAGTAATTAAAGTGGGCAAAAACTCAGAGGACTTTTTAACAATTTGTGGCGACCAGGTTTGAATTCCGGTGGCAAGACGCACACGATGTGCGCGAACGGCACCACGTGGGCCCGCTATGACCTGGGGACTGTTCGCAGCAGCACCGAGATAACTACCGACTAAACCAGGGCCAACGACTACACAGGTCATGAACTGAACAGGCTGTAACCTATTGTCGCTGGTGCAATTGCTTTGCCTAAATTTCTGGGTCAGTGGTTTGGCCAGACATGATTACACAGGGGAATGGCCTTGTCCTCTTCGCCGCAGGCCTAAAAGGCCGTCCATGCCAGATACAACAGATGCTCTTCCTGCAATCCCACCTGCTTCTATCCCGCCGTTGCGAGTGGGAAAATACACGTTTAAGAGCCGTCTATTAGTTGGTACAGGAAAATATCCGAGCATGGAATCCATGCAATTTTCGCTCAAGGAGTCTGGCTGCGATGTCGTGACCGTCGCCGTTCGACGCGCACAGCTTGGTGAACGTGGTACAGGAAAAAGTTTGTTGGATTGGATTGGACCTGCCTATCAATTATTACCCAACACCGCGGGATGTTTTACCGCTGAAGACGCCTTGCGTACGGCGCGACTTGGACGTGAACTTGGTATTAGTGACATGATTAAATTAGAAGTTTTAGCCGACCAACAAACTTTGTTACCACATCCGGTGCAAACATTGGAAGCGACACGTATTTTAGCCGCTGAAGGCTTTACCGTTTTGGTTTATACCAGTGACGATCCCGTTTTAGCAAAAGAGCTGGAATCTGCCGGTGCCGCAGCGGTTATGCCAGCTGGTGCTCCGATTGGTTCGGGATTGGGTGTCCTTAATCGAAACAGTATGGAAATAATACTCGAGCGTGCGACGGTCCCCATTATTATTGACGCAGGTGTTGGTACGGCATCTGACGTGGCAATTGCGATGGAATTAGGCGCGTCTGGGGTTTTGCTCAATACGGGAATTGCTGGAGCTGCTGATCCGGTGCGTATGGCTCGGGCGATGCGTCACGCTTTGGAAGCGGGTTATTGGGCAGCAGGTGCCGGTCGCATCGCCAAACGGCGTTATGCGAATGCAAGTTCACCCGTGAACGGATTAATAAACGCTACGGGCCACCCCAGTGGTCATCTCAGCGGCGTGCCCGGGGAATAGTGAATCGGCTAATTATTTAATGTGACCGGACAGACGTAAAGCGGTGACGACTTCAGCGACGGCGGTTGAACGATTAAGCGCGTAGAGGTGTAAGCCAGGCGCACCCGCAGCCAGCAAAGCTTTGCAAAATTGAACGGTATAGGCGATGCCAACACGTCGTGCCGCTACCGGGTCATGAGCGACCGGTGCCATGACCGCACGTAAACGTTCGGGAATGGTTGCGCCACACATGAGGCAAAAACGCTCCAATGCAGCAAAATTCGTAATTGGCAAGATCCCAGGAATAATGCGAGGTGTGTAGCCTAGGCGTGGAGTAAGGTGTTCGACGAGTTCGCGATAAGGCTCTACCGTGAAAAAGCATTGGGTGATGGCGGCGCTTGCACCTGCTATAAACTTGCGTTCCAAATTCGCCCAATCGGCCTCGCGGCTAAGCGCATCTGGATGTTTTTCGGGGAAAGCAGCACACGTGATAGCAAAACGACCATCAGATTTGATCAAATTGATCAAATCTAAGGCATATGCGCAGCCACCGTCGGTGGGAGTGAAGCGAGTTTCGCCTTTGGGCGGGTCTCCACGCAGGGCCAGCAAATTCGTGATGCCGGCATGGGAGTACTCATCCAACAAAGCACGTAGTTCGGCTTTCGTCGAATTGACGCAGGTCAAATGCGCCATCGCCGGAATTGCGGTTTTTCCTTGAATATACTCGATGATTTCGCGGGTTTTACCACGCGTTCCGCCACCAGCCCCATACGTGACAGAAACAAAATCAGGGCCATGCGCCGCCAGCTGATCGATGGTATCCTCTAGGGTTAACATCGACCGTTCATTCTTTGGGGGAAAAAACTCAAATGAGAGCGTCTGTGGTAGAGATAAAAATAGCTGGTCCAAGCGCATGAGCGGCATGGTGTGCTGTTTCATCGTTCCATCAAGATGCAACGATAGAAGGTGGGATCCGTTCCTGTCAAAAGTGAATGGCGCAAACAAAACCAACTACTGCACCACCTGAGCTTTGCGATAAGTGCAGGATCCTACTTGCAGTGCGAAACGCCCATAGCTAGCTTCTACGGCCCCCTGATTGTTCACCATCAGTATGTGCATTTTGCCAGGAGATCTGATGTCCAAGTCTTTCTTGTCTATGGCTACCATAATGGGAATCAGTGGCTGCCTGAGCGCGCTATCTACGACTCAGACGTTTGCGGCCGATCAACGTCTTGCTGAATTCGATTATGTACGACTACAAGCAAGTTTTAGCGCGGTTGCTAATCCGGATGTAGAAGAAGATTCATCTCCCACTGGTGGCTCAAATACCAATTATGAATGGGATGGATTGCGCGATACCGGATATCAAATGGCAATAACGGCGCTCTTTGGTCGAGGCATTTCCAGTGAATCTGCCTGGCAATGGGGTGCTGAATTTGTTTACGGTTCGTATGATATAACTCCGCAAGGCTTTACGACTACCGGAACTGGTGGCGGAGCCACCAAAAATGGTTCAACGGCCAAGCTCTATCACAAAACCTACGGCGTTAATGTCGTCGGTGGCTGGCAATACGGCATGATTAATGTGGACGAGTTCACTGGTTTTGTTGAAATTATGCCACACATCGGCGCTGGTTTTGCCACGGCGGACAATGAAGTGAACACCGGAACCAGCTACATTAAAGAATCCGGGTCAGGGGCTTATTGGGAAGCCGGATTACGTGTTAGTGCTTATATTACCGAAAAACGGTTTATTTACGGTATAACGATTAATTACCAATATGGTCGTTCAACGGTTGATGTCGATTTCCCTGGGTATA
>SYDV01000058.1 GCA_005801395.1 Planctomycetia bacterium
GGGTTGCCCTGGCGCAATTAAAGCCAATTTTTGAGGTTGAATTAAAATGGACAGAAGCTGATTATGCGAAAATAGTTTTTAGTTTTCAACTGGCTTACGCCATCGGTTTAGCCGTTGTTGGTCGTTTCATGGATTGGGCAGGAACGCGAAAAGGCTTGGCCATTATTATTGGTTTAATTGGATGCGCCTCGGCAAGTCATGCCTTACTATTTTTTGTCCCTGCCGATGCCATGATAACCATTGGCTCAATCACCGTAACCAGCACGGTGGCTTTCATGTGTTTGACGCGATTTGCCTTAGGCTTAGCCGAGGCCGGTACCTGGCCTGGGTGCATTAAAGTGGTCAGTGAATGGTTACCGCGCAAAGAACGTTCTCTCGGTTCTGGGGTTGTAAACGCGGGATCTGGCATCAGTTCGACTATCATGCCCTATGTCGTGAGATGGTTATTGGCCGTGGTCAGTTGGCCCTTTGTTTTTTTATTCACGGCCTTCCTTGATTTTTTATTGTTAATGATTTGGCTATTTAAATACCAAACGCCAGCGCAGCATAAGACTTTATCAAAAGAAGAACGCGACTACATCGAAGGTGATTTGGATGTTCCCACTGGAAAAATTTCCTGGTTTCAATTATTAGGTCATCGTCAAACGTGGGCTTTTGTCATCGCCAAAGGCCTGAGCGATCCTGTCTGGTGGTTCTACTTATTTTGGGTTCCGACTTTCTTAGCCACTCAATATAAATTGACTGGCACGACTCCTGGGGAAACCGCTGCTGCATTAGCCCTTCCAACCATGGTGGTCTATTTAATCGCAGATATAGGTTCTATTTTCGGTGGATGGATGTCGATGTATTTGATTGGGAAAGGCTGGAGTATCAACGCCGCAAGAAAAACCGTTCTGCTAGGTTGCGCCTTATGTGTCGTGCCGGTGCCGTTGGTCACGCAGGGCATTGGCCTATGGCCGTCGGTATTACTCCTCGGATTAGCTGCGGGTGGGCATTTAGGCTTTTCTGCCAATGTCTTCACGGTCGCAACAGATACCGTTCCCAAAAAAGCCGTCGCATCATTAGCCGGTTTAGGCGGCATGGTCGCATCAATTGGCGGCATGTTTATGGCGGCAATAGTTGGTTGGGTGTTAACCGTCACGGATAAAAATTATTTCATTCTGTTTTTGCTCGCCCCGATCGCCTACGTTTTTGCACTCTCTGCTCTGCAAATTTTATTGCCACGCATGGAAGTCATGAAATTGAGAGACGAGCACGCCTGATTAATTAATCAACGATAATCAGCGGTTCACGATGCGAACCGTTGCAAGCCATGAAGGCACTTTGGAACGCGTATGAATACCAAGCTACAGCCAACGATGGACTACCACGGCGGCGTTTTACGTTTACCACCGAATCGCGTTTGGCGCACCTACCCAGGTGGTTGCCAGCTTGATCGCATAGAAGGCAACAAATCACCAAATGATGGGTCTTATCCCGAAGATTGGATTGCCTCAACGGTACGCGCATTAAACCCGAATTCGACCAAAGCGGATGAGGGCTTAGCGCGTGGAATTCATGCGCATGGCACGGACAACATCGTGCAATTAATCCAACGTAATCCGCTATATTTTTTAGGTGGAAATCATATTGCGCGCTTTGGCCACAATCCCATGGTCCTGGTAAAATATTTAGATTCCGCTGTTCGCTTGCCGTTCCAAGTTCATCCCACCGTGAGTTTTTCTCAGCAACATTTCAACACCAACAGTGGAAAAACCGAAGCCTATTATATTCTCGGAATTCGCCCTGGCGTTACTGATCCTTATATTTATGTAGGCTTTCAGCGACCCCCTACACGAGAAGAACTCAAGCGCATGATTGTTGAACAAGACATCGCAGCGATGGAACAATGCTTTGATCGCATTCCGGTTAAGCCAGGCGATATCCTTATGGTCCCAGGAGGTCTACCGCATGCCATTGGCGGTGGCATCCTCATGGTTGAAATAATGGAACCCACTGATTACGTCGCACGAGTAGAATTTTCTGTCGCTGGTCGAATAATTCCAGAAAGCGCCCGTTTTATGGGACGCGATGTCGATTTCGCTTTAGATATGTTTGATTATCGTCCATCTAGCGTAGCCACCATTGAGCAACAATACCGTTGTGTCCCACGTGTGCTTGCCGAAAAAGATGGATTTTTTCGGGAAGTCCTAATTGATCACGTTAACACCGACAAATTTCGCGTTCTTCGTACACGCATAACGTCGGAATGCGACTGGAGTCCCTTAGGTTTTACGATTTTATTAATGGTCTCGGGCTCATGCGAAGTGCACTGTCAGGGTGAACGCATCCAACTTTCCACTTATGATAGAATATTAGTCCCTGCTGGTTTAAAATGCATGAGTATTATTCCGAACAAGGAGGCCGTCTTTCTTGAATGCCTTCCTCCAATTTAGTAGATTGCAGGCACCCACCAATTGAAAGAAAGTAAATATCAGATGCGCAGACCACTGACTTTTTCGCTCAGACTCAGAAATACCAACCGTCAAAACGCGCTTAATTCGCTAACAAGTAACAACGATCGGCAACTAACAGCACCACGCTGTGCGGTGACGCTGCTATTGCTGACACTCGTGATGCCAAGCATCATGACCGCAGCTGAAACGTCTAAGCCGAGCGAAATAGATAAACCCCAGGCACCTGCTCCGCTGGGAGAATATCAACCTGCCGACAAACGCGTGGTAGATCCAAGCACACTCGCCGGAAAATTAATGTTTGGGTATCAGGGGTGGTTTTCCACGCCCCTTGATGGAAGTCCGATGAAAACTTGGAATCATTGGTCGATTAAAAATCGCAACCCGCCTGACCAGACTAATGTGCGCGTGCAAATGTGGCCGGATTTATCTGAATACGATCCAGATGAATTGTACGACACGGGTTTGAAATATCCCGATGGCTCGGTGGCAAAAGTCTATTCAGCGTGGAATACCAAAACGGTTATGCGTCATTTCCGCTGGATGCAGGACTATAATTTGGATGGCGCGTTGCATTACCGCTTTATCAACCGCATTTCGACAAAGCCGGAAAGACGCGTATTTTATGATCGCGTACTCGATAACATGCGCAAAGGCGCCGAAGCCTATGGACGGGTATTTGGCCTGCAGTACGATATTTCTGATCACTCTGGCGTGATTCTGGTCGAAGATATCAAAAACGATTGGATCGGGTTGGTCGATAACTTGAAAATTACTGCAAGTCCCAATTACCTCCACCACCGTGGCAAGCCGCTGTTAGTGCTGCGTAATTTTGGCATGGAAGGAGGAAAGCGTATGATCACTCCCGCGCAAGCCACCGAATTAATCACTTGGTTAAAAACAGGCGCGCCCGAAAAATATCGCGTAACGCTAATGGGCGCACTGCCTGGGTACTGGCGCACGAATGGCAGAGATGTCAAACAGGAAAGCGGTTGGCCAGAGGTATTTCGCTCCTTTGATGTGATTTCTTGCTGGCCGGTAGGACGTTTCTCCAACCAAGCCGGAGCTGATAAATGGCTCAATGAAATCACTAAACCCGATATGGAAGAATGCGTACGCTTAGGGATCGACTACATTCCCGCCATTTACCCAGGATATTCCTATCACAACGCCGATCCTGAAAAAATCTACAATGACAAACCAAGAATGGGTGGCCGTTTCTATTGGCATCAGGTAAAAAATAATGTCTCGGCCGGTGCCACGATGATGTACAACGCAATATTTGATGAAATCGATGAAGGTACGGCGATGTTTAAAGTCTCAACCAGTTCCAAGACCCAACCAGTGATGACAGAGGACCGACCATTTTTACCGCTTGATGCCGACGGCGAAAAACTGCCTAGCGACTTTTACCTTAAATTAGCCGACTACGCCGGACGCATGTTGCGCAAGGAAATCCCACTCATCGAACGCCGACCAATTGATCCGTGACCAGACATCCACAATTGATCGACGCGACTATAGTTAATGGCTCCAGCATTCCTCCAGCCCATAAGAAATCGTCCCTAGCATTTAAAGTATCGAACACGCAAGACTTCCGGACTTCCGGACTTCCGGACTTCCGGAC
>SYDV01000059.1 GCA_005801395.1 Planctomycetia bacterium
AAAGGGATAAGCAGCAATTTTTGGACGGGCGAGCGATAAACGAGATAACAGCGTGCTTTTACCCGCATTTGGAAAACCAATGATGCCGACGTCAGCAATCAATTTAAGTTCCAATTTTAACTCAAGCTCGATGCCCGGTTCACCTGGACCAAATTGACGAGGCGTCTGATTTGTCGAACTCTTCCAATGCACATTGCCTTTACCTCCACGCCCACCAGCTGCCAGCGTGACGCGTTGGCCGTGGGTGGTTAAATCGGCTATGACTTCACCGGTTTCGGCTAAATGAATCAGCGTTCCGCAGGGCACTTGAATGAGCATATCTTCGCCACTGCGGCCAAAACAGTTTGCTCCACGACCAGGAACGCCGTGCTCGGCCCGCCAATGACGACGGCGAACTAAATGGCTCAACGTGTTCATGTGGGCGTTAGCTTCCACAATGATGTCGCCTCCTTTACCACCATCCCCGCCATCGGGTCCGCCCTCTGGTTCATACTTTTCCCGTCGAAAGGTTGCCGCACCTGGGCCACCATTACCGGAACGAATCGAGATTTCTGCTTCATCGCGTAACATGGACCTGATGACATGGCACTGTTGCACTTACGCAATGGGCTTGTTCGGTAACCTACTTGGCGACGGCTCAGGCTTTGCGCTCGTCGTTTGGCTGCCATTATCAGCCTCCCGCTCAGCCGTAGCGGTTCGTCTCCCCCCTGCATAACGAATTAGACCCATGGCCGTTGTCCCCATAAGCCCAGATCGCCAACGTTTGCCCGCCTGGTTCAAGCGTAGCTTGCCTGATCACGGCACTTCCGCAGAGACCAATGCTATCGTTCGCAGCCACGGTTTAGTTACCGTGTGCGAAGAGGCGACCTGTCCTAATCGTCAAGAATGCTGGTCGAAAAAAGCCGCCACTTTTATGTTGATGGGGGAAACCTGCACGCGCACCTGCACGTTCTGTGATGTGAAATATGCACGCGTCCCACCGCCATTAGATCCAACCGAACCACAACGTTTAGCCGATGCCGTTGGTGAATTAGGTTTACGTTTCGTCGTCGTCACCAGCGTTAATCGCGATGATTTATCTGACCACGGAGCCAGTCATTTTGCCGCAACCATCACGGCTTTGCGTAAACGCGATTCAGCGCTACTCATCGAAGTCCTGACACCTGATTTTTGCGGCGATGCCGCAGCAATATCCACAGTCGTCACCGCACGGCCTGATGTGTACAATCATAATTTAGAAACGATTCCGCGTTTATATCCCACCGTGCGACCACAGGCGAAATATCAACGTTCTTTAAGTTTGTTAAAATCCGTAAAAGCACAGGACCCTACCATATTAACCAAATCAGGCATCATGGTCGGACTTGGTGAAACAGATGATGAAGTACGTCATTTGATGGATGACTTAGTCGCTCATAACGTTGATATCTTTACCATCGGCCAATACCTGCGACCCAGTTTAGAACATCACGACATCATTCGTTTTGTGACCCCAGAACAATTTTCCATCTACGAAACTTGGGGAAAATCCGCTGGTTTTAAATATGTCGCATCCGGCCCGTACGTACGTTCTAGCTATTTTGCCGAAGAAGTCATGGCAGGTGCGATAGCGATGCCTGGGCCAGGGAAAAAGTAATCAAACTCGTCGTGATTCCTATGACCGAGCAAACTAACGATATTTAGGTCTAACATGCACCTACTTTTCGTTGCTGTCATTTGCTGGTGCGGCTGACATGCGTGGTGTCGTTTACAACTGCGGACCCTGTCCCTATTTACCGGATCGGGAATTTCACGCTTTTCACCCCAAACCCAATCCACCAAGCGAAATCCCTTATCGCGTATTAATGGATCATCGTTTTCGTCGTTCTGGTAATCAACTCTATATGCCGGTCTGCCCAGGGTGTCAGGCCTGTAAACCGATTCGTGTCGACATCGAATTATTCAAAGCACGTGACGATCAACGGCGATGCCTGAAACGGAACTCCGACCTAACGGTCACCTGGCATCCACGTGGACGTGATGCCGAACGCGATCTACTTTTCCGCCACTATCAATTAACCATTCATAGCAAACCACCAGATGATGAAGGATTAAATTTTTTACTTGAGGATGGTGGAATTACTGGCGGAGAACTGCATGCACGCGATAGCGATGGGCAATTAATAGCTGTCAGTGTGGTGGATGTTTTTGCGGATGCGCTATCAAGCGTCTATTGCTACTATGACCCCAGCCAATCACGCCGATCGCTTGGCACATTTATGATATTAAGTGAAATCGCCCACAGCAAAGCACAGAATTATCGTTGGCTGTATCTCGGATTTCTGGTTCACGGCTGTCGTAAAATGGAATACAAAGCCCGCTTTTTACCGCACGAAGTCTTAGAAGATGATAAATGGCAACGAAACGAATAAATCGCGTCATTTAGTAAATTATCGTGACGTTTTCATTAAATGGTGCGTCGTAGATTTTACCGAATTTTCCGCATTAACCAACGTCTGTAATTGAAGCCGAAGACCGGCTTCGCGTCTCTGCGTCAGTATCCAAATCTATTGGCTCCACATTTTGCATAGTTTCAGCATTCACATCAATCGGCGTTGGACCACGACGCAGGCGAATCAAAGTGTACAACATGCCGCCACCTAAAGACATCAACGTAAATAATCCGATTAGAATTCCTGATAAGGGAACTTGATGATGACGACGCGCGATCGCAATTGCAATTGCGATGACGGGGTCATGTGCATATTGGGCATGATGACGCTGCAAAATATCTGCCGCATGGCGCAAGCGGTCACGTGCTTTGAGATTATTAA
Organism: Planctomycetia bacterium; assembly: GCA_005801395.1. Next base: position 2,814 of record SYDV01000059.1, read on the forward strand.
CTACCACCACTTGAGCTTGTCGATCAAGCCACTCGACCATCGCCTGATCTGGAATTGATTGACCATATTGAGCGTCCTTTGAAATACCAAATGGTTCCAGTAAACGACGTATATAACGATCCAACGCGGTACTTGCCTGCAATTCGACACCCGCAATCTCAGCCATTCCTTGTGCCAGCCAATTAAGTTCGTATCCGTCTATTGGTTGACGTAATGCTGCCCACGCCCGGTCCAGATCATGTAAAGCCGCATCAGCGGTTGTTTCTTCAGACATTTGCAATTTCACAACCGCTTCCTGCAAAGCCACAACTAAAATTTTTCGTTCTCCCGATAAGGCAATAATTCGCTCACGATAACTAGTTATCTCCGAATAATCACTCGCCTCCAACAAATCATAAACCGGACGTATCGCTGCCATGGAAACAAATTCGTCCTGTAAACGCACATCCATAACCGCGCGCAATTGACTATGAATCTGTGGCGCCATGGCCGCCCACGACTGACTACTCCGAATTACACTCAATGCAGCCATTGCTAACTCTACATCATCTTGAGGTTGAACTAATAAACGGCCCAACACATCAACCGCACGATGTTCAACCGGCGCACGTAGCGCATCATCCCAACTTGATTGATAATTCGTAAAAGCCGTCAATGAATTAGCACGAGCACGAAAAGCCGCGTCAACAATCACCAACGAAATGAGACCTACGCCACCGAGTACGAAAAGCACCAGAACAAGCTGCCGAGAATTCATCGGTTTCTTCCTGGTAGGCGAGAAACCACCAATGCCGCAACCAAAGTCATGCTCATAAATGTTAGTCGTATGACCATATCCTTGCTCTGAAGAAATTGCTCAATTAACAAATATACACCAAGGAAAGGGATGAAAATGGCGATTGAACTACGCCAACCCCAGCTCAAACGAAATGCCGAATAGGCATTCAGATGCCGTGTAAAACTATCCAATTTCATAGCACTCCACGCGACGGTTCCCTGCAAAATCATAGTTAGAACCATTACGACGAATAAACCGTCTAAACTCCAAGTTGGTAACCGATCCGACTGACCCAATAACGCACTAATAAAAAATACGACGAGACAAATTCCAGGCACTACGCGTTCTCGACCTATTCTAAATTTATCGATGATCGGAGTGGCAACTGCCTCAATCAGCGCTAGCAATGCCGAAATTAAAAATGCACACAAGGCGATAAACCATACGGCAGTCAAGATTGCCGACCACCAGGCCGGCCATCCAACATTGGCTAAAACAGAACCGACCGCATATGGTCCCCAATTATTCTCTGGTGAACCGACATTATGCCCAGGATGAATGACCGACTGTCCAAGCGCAAAAGCAAGAAACAATACGCACTGCCCCAAAGATCCTATTAAAACAGCGATAACGCCAAGTCCAATAGCATCACTGGAACGATTAAAATAACTTCCATACGCGGTCATTGCTCCAGAACCCATTCCCCACGCAAACAATAGACAAATTGCGGAGGAAACCCAAGGACCAAGCGTCCATAAATCATTCCAGCCAGCACCTTGTGGCTCTAACAGATAAGCTAAACCATTGATGGCACCTGGACGCAATAAAAGTAAAACGGTAATTAATACCACGCCCGTCGCGCCAATCACAACTAATAACGCAGCCGTTTTAGCAATGACCGGCGCTCCTCGCCACAAACGAATTTGCACCAACGCTAAAATAATGGCCACGGCAAGCAAACCACCATTAGGTCGTATCGCTAACATGGCATCGGACTGCACGGTTAATTGATTCGGCTGATTCCCTATCGCTGCCAATAAACTGTCGTATGCCATACTTAAAAAGACACCGGCTTGATTCGTTACTAACACCATTCCTATACATCCAACGGTCGCAGCAAGCCAACCAACTATTTCGGTATGTTTTACGGTCTTACGACAACTCTCAGACAAAGAATCTTGAAAAATTGCACCCGTCCCCAATTCCAAAATAACAAAAGGAATAACGAACGTAACGAGCAACACGATCCAGGTCACTAACTGCACACCAATGGGCCAGTGACTTTGCAGCAACATCATGCCTAAACTAAAACCTGCTATGGCGAAAACTGCACCCGTTCGATCAGGCCAACGAGGACGAAAAGGCTGCATGGGGTAAGCCTATGCCCTTCTCTCGCTTCGCCAAGAACTGCTCAGCGGCATTCCTTATTTCACCAATTCGCTAGCTCTCCGATGTGTCACTTTTTTTCACCTACTCGCACTGATAACAAGCTAAAGGACCCCTGTGGATCCGGTGGTAAGTCGATGGCGAGGCCAATCAGCAAGCCACGATAGGTAAATTGGTCATGTAATGAAACGCGCAACGGACGCGCCACACCATCGCCAATAACGGGAATCGACAACGATTGCTCATCTATCCACTCAGACTGGCCATGTGATTTCCAGCGTAACCGCAGCGCGCCAGATGTGCCCGTCCAAGCAGCGTGCAGGGTGATAATTGGCGTGTCGGTAGCCTGCCAAGCAACCAAAGGTGACATCAGTCGAGTCTGTTTAGTGAGACCATTGATCACCCATTGATCGCCAAGTGGAAAACCAGCATCTTGTCCACGCTCAATAATCCAATGCTGACGATCGCGTGAAAATATCCACAATGGCAGCTGACGCGAAGCCAACGAATTAAAATAAGTACGCATTTCGGTAAGGTTACCAAGCATAATTTTGGTCTGATAATCATAGATAATATTATGATCAATAATTTCTTCCATAATGGGAGCCACATATGCGGTCGGACCCGCTAAGGGATCAGTCGAACCACCAACACCATACAGGCCACCATCAAATTGTATGCACGCATTATTATAGACACCGAGTCCATAATCAGCGTCATTCACTAACGCTGCCCAACGTTCCGTGCACAGACTCCGCGTCCACGGCCACGGTTTTTTATAGTCGTTGATAATATGGGTTAATGCCCCATCCGTGTATGGCTGATTCCCCGTATAGGACATTAGTCGTTGAAATTCGGAAGTCGTATAAATGGCTGGTAATTCTTGCGCACGCGCGGGATACCAAGTTTTATCAGGGCGATTATTACTGAAGCGAAAACGCATATTTACGCGTGGGCCATCTAAGGTTGTCCAAGTTTCGAAAATGCATTCCCCTGGGACATTATTGAGCGGCCAATGCATGGGGACACATTTAATATAAAGTTCTTTACCATCATTACGATGGTCTAACACCTTGGATTGATTCTTAAATACATCACCAGTTTGAATTGGATTCCAACCGATGCCGCGCCATTCGGCCTTGAGCTCCTTACCTTCGGGTGTAAATGGTACGGGTCCCGAATAATGCGACATTTGAATCTGTCGGCCAAGATCATGACTATTAATTATATTGCTTGGATGCA
>SYDV01000060.1 GCA_005801395.1 Planctomycetia bacterium
GTAATGCGACCATCGCGACTGGTGACAATTTGGTCGACGTCTTTGGGAATTCCAAAAGGCAGTGAGAAATATCCGATCGGCAATACCGGTTCGACAAAGCTCGAATCACCAGGTTTAAGTTGTATAAAATTGTTTTCTGCGGTTTGGGGCGATGTCGCATTTAAAATTTGAATATAGCGGCGATTCAACTCAGGACGTAATTTAGGCTGTGGAATGGTATCTATTGTTTTGCGAGCTTCTTGTTTTTGGCCTTGGCTCAATTGCATTTCAGCGGCCGCGATGACCAGCTCAGTGCGTTCCATTCGATGCTGAAATTCTTTGCCTAATTTCTGCCTGAGTCCATCACTACGCGCTGCGATCTCGGAGGTCGGCTCAACGGTGCTGTGCGCTGATGCCGCTTCATCTATGCGACCAGCGGCAAAATGATCTTCGGCTTCTCTTAATCGTGTTTGCGGTGATATTTGCAGCGGTTTATTTGTTGATGATTTCGCTGGCGCCAGCAATTGTTGTTTAATGGAATCAACCCGCGTGGATAAAGTAGGATCACTGGATAATTGTTCGGACGAAAGACTTTTGAATAAAGCGTCTGCGGCGGAAAATTGTTTCTGATTTATCAACGACTCGACGCTGTCGAGTGTGGTGTAAACGGTCGTATCAACGGTAATGGTTTTTGCTTCCTTATTGCGCGAACGACCACCAGCAACGATGAGCAGTAATAAGAGTCCGGCGATCGCAGCTACGATCCACGGCCAACGTCGTTTTTTTGGTTCGGTGGCAACCGGTTGTATGGTGGAAGTAGCGTGGTGGCCATCAGGTATCGTCGCATCCAATTTTGGTTTAGCGGTCGATATTCCGGCAGGGGCATCAACTGGGGTAACGGCAATCGCCGCTTTTAATGCGGCGGAAAATGTTGCCGCATCTGGGAAGCGATCACTTGCGCGTTTGGCCAACATTTTTTCTAATAAACTATCTAACATTTTTAAATCGGGTCGAAATCCAGAGAGGCGCGGTATCGGTGCGTGTATATGTTGGTGCAGGGCCTGAATGGCACTGGTTGCGCGGTAGGGAGTCGTCCCTGTTAAGCCGTGAAATAGTGAACAGCCTAAACTATAGAGATCGGAAGCCGGAATTGGTATTTCTCCGCGACAGGCTTCTGGCGACATATAGGCGGGACTACCCATGATTGCGCCAGTTTGGGTTAACATCGCAGAGTCATCGGCTTTCGCTAAACCGAAATCGGCTAATTTTGCCTGTCCCTTTCGCGTAATCATGATGTTATCTGGTTTTATATCGCGATGAATAATGCCCATGCGATGTGCGGCGGATAAACCCTCTGCGGCTTGGCGGTGCAGTTCTAACATTTGCCGCGCAGTCATCCGATGTTTCTTTTTCAGTAACGATCCGAGACTCCAGCCATCGACAAATTCGAGTACCATTAATACCAGTTCGTTGCCGTGTGGACCTTTGCAGCGGGCGGTATCATGACAGGCGATGACGTGCGGATGGACCAGGCGTCCGAGCGTTTGCGCCTCGCGGTGAAAGCGACCGATATAATCTTTGTCTTCAGCTAAATGAGGGGCAATAACTTTTATCGCGACTTGGCGATCTAAGGTAATTTGTACGCCTTTGTAGACCGCGCCCATTGCTCCACGACCGAGGAGGCTGTCGAATCGAAATCCGTCGACGGTAAATCCTATTAATGGATCATCAGGCATGCAGCACTCGTATGGTGATCCTGTGCGGCAAATGCGGGGGAGCAATTAGCGACTGGCTAGGATCACAATGGCTGTTTATAGCGCTCATGAAATCTTCATCCAACGATGTTGGCCTGGGAGTGTCGTTTTGGCACAGTCGACCAATTGATTGGCAATGCCTGGGCCATGTTCCCAAAGCACCTGAAACAAACTCATAACGCGTTCTTGTCGGATATTTTTAGGAAATACCTGGCCTTTGAGTTGCCCCCAGGCTGGGCGCGCGCTGTCGTGTTGTTGTTGTCGCTTCAGGCTCGCATCGATTTGATGGAGGTCATGCTGCAGGCGCTTAATACCAGCCGCTAAGCGTCGAACCATGGCCGGTGTGGCTTGGCTTTGTTTTTGTTCGAGTGCAGTCACGGCTCGTGTAATGGCGGAAATCTCATCGGCAAATGCATGCGGTGTCGTGGTCATTTCGTTAATTGGTGCATCACCTGACAACGCATCCGGTTCGCTGTTCCAACGTGCGAGTCCGCGTGCCACGGAAGAGGAAATAAGTGAAATGGAACAACGAGGAATAAGCGTTGGTTTGGTGACCTGCAATGTAGAATAGAGCGGCGTCAAGAAGGCATGATATGCTAATTCCCCGGGGCCAGCGACATAAGCTTCTGCAGGTAGAGCTGCTTGTTGTAAAATTGGGCGTAAGCTAGCGCCTGGGCTTATGGTTAATGAATTTTCCGTTAAGAGGTTTCGCGCTTCACTGGCGGTTAATCCCATACGACCATCGGGGCGGTCAGCAAATAATGGTGGTTCGTTTAATTCGCCAAAAGCATCAACTTGACCCTCTGCAATTAAACTGGTTCGTAATTGTGCTAATTTAGTTGTCGGCCAGTCATCTAATGCACGTTTAATATGCGATGCCCATAAGGGGCGCAATTGATGACCTTCAATACACAGCAGCCCATGCTCGGCAAATAATTGTTGTAGTAATCGGCACGTCCACTGTCCCATAGATTCGTCAGTACTTGGACGCTGTTGCTCTAACCAAGAGTGTCCTAATCCAGGACCGAGGACGCGCTGCGCATGACTAACGAGCGCTTCCCACCAAGGGGCAGCTAAACGAAAACGTAAACTAGCACGCCCTTCTCCAAGCGAGTGAGTAAAGCGCAGCACCTTGCCGGTGCGATCAATAAAATCAGCGTGACCAGCTTCGCCGACATCGTGATCTTCAGATGCGCACCAAAATATTGGTATCACGGTATTGCCAGTTTTCCGACGTGCATGGGCAACGGCGATGGCGTGGCTGATTTTGACTAAGGTGTATAGCGGCCCACCACCAATAGCTGGCTGTTGGCCGGTAACGATGCAGGTACTCGTCGGCTCACTTAATAAACGTAAATGCTGGCGTGCGGTCATCGGGCGGTCGGATGATGGTGCCGCAAAACAAGCGATTAAGGCAGCACGATCACGAGGGGGAGTCATGACCGTAGCATTGATGGCGGATGGAGGTTCGTCCAGCGTTTAGAAGTCGACCGCTATTTGCGCTGACAAGCGTGATTCGCGTGGAATTTCATCTCCATCATAGGTAGTGGTGTCCAAGGACATCGCCCCCGCGACATCGATTCGAATCGCCCAGAGATTGATCCCGAATCCAGCATGAACCATTGAACCGATATCGTCTTCAGCAAAGTTTTCCGAATACCCTGCGCGTAGAGCAAAGAAACGGAAGATGTCCCATTCACCGCCAATACGCACGTATTGGGTATCGTAATTGTTTAAGATGGATTCGTTGTTAGTTAAATCCAAATCAACAGCAAAAGTCAACGTCTCAAAAGGGATAAAGGCAACCCCAGCCATGACGGAAGGATCAAGGGTGTAATCACTATATGTAATGGCGCCGACAGTTGGACCATCAAACGTTGGGGAATTCAGATTACGTGCCGTCAAACCAAGTTGCAACATGCGCATGCGGAACATAACGGCGAGATCAAGACCCCAGGTAACCGTTTGTTTATAATTATCGCGCGCATCATTCAATTGATCAGCTGTATCGTCTTTAAAAATTAAAACATCGGAGCCATAAACGCGACCAATCATACATTTGAGATTTCCACCAATGGCCCAATTTTCATTAATGGCATAGCCGTACGAGAGGGGAATTTCGAGAATGCCGGCACCATAAATCCGCGCGGCACTCGTATTATCTTCCAAAGTGCCAGTATGACCACTATTCACTGAAACTAAGGTATCGACCATCAGTTGTGTTTGGTCCGTTGGAATACCAGCTTGAGTCGCGAGCGCATTAATATTGTTAATGCTGGTAGCAGAATATCCGCCTGCGGTTAATTGATTTATTTGTGCTGTCGTCAGCGCTGAGCCCGTGCCTGTGACTACAATCGAACTTATTTCACTATCGGCTTGGTCTGCAGCTAGACTGGCATTAACACCCAGGTTTACGAGATCGAGCGACTGTAAGCGTGCTGCCGCTTGAGAAAAAGCGCGCACACCTAAACCAAAATGCCCAACACGCACGGCAACGCCCGCATTTATGTCGATACTAAACGCATTGTCAGTGCTATTTAAATTACCAAGGGCATTGGAAATTTCGACGAGAGCTAACGCGTCTGATTGTGAATTGATTCCATTTTGACCGAGGTTGTCGAAGGTTCCATTATCGTTATATTTTCTTAGGGTGTCCACATGTTTGACGAAATCTTTATGAATACGAGCGCCAAAAGAAAAATCGACTGCACCACCAAAATCTTTCCGAAATAAGGCATTATTATCGACACTGAATGGTCCTTTATCACTTTGTTCAGCGGGCGGTGCGGCGTAAGAA
>SYDV01000061.1 GCA_005801395.1 Planctomycetia bacterium
CTGGCTTCTCTTTCTCCTCCGGTGCTCCGGTCCTCCATGTTAATGGATTATTCCGGCTGAGATGACTCGGAATTGGTATCAAGGCAAATGTATGAAGAACGCATTGTTCCAAAAAAAACTGTTCGAAATTGAACTAACAAAAAAACAAACGGCACCGCAATGCGGTGCCGTTTGTTGATTGCCTTCAACCGTTAAGGGTTGAATTACTTTTTGGCTGGAGCTTTGGCTGCAGGGGCTTTGCCAGCAGCAGCAGCGGCTTTCGGATCGGCGGCAGCGGCTTTCGGATCGGCAGCAGCGGCACCGGCGGCAGCGGCTTTCGGATCGGCGGCGGCACCAGCAGCGGCGGTTGCGGCATCGTCGGTGGCGGATTTCAGGCCGCGCGGAATAACGATACTGAGCAACAGTTGTTTGGCTGGAGTCACTAATTTCATTCCGGCTGGTAATTTAATCGCGCCGACGTTGATGGATTGTTGCAATTCAACGGTCGAGAGATCAACCGTAACGCTGTCTGGAATTGCGTTTGCTTTGCAGCGCACTTGGATTTTACGAGCGCGCAATTCAAGGATGCCACCAGCTTTGATGCCTGGGCAGTTACGCGCATCGGGAACCACGGCGACTTCAACTTTGATGTCGCTCTTTTCATCGACTTCAATGAGGTCGATGTGTTTGATGCGGTCGGTCAACACGTCGGTTGCGATAGCAGCGCGTAATGCGGTGACTTGTTTGCCATCCAAGTCGAGCTTGCACAAGTGCACCACGTTGGCGACTAAATGGCCAGCCGATTTTTCATCGACTTGCGCGTGAGTGCTCGCTTTACCTGGACGGCTAATCGTCACAGGAACGATTCCTGATTTACGCAATTTGGTGGCGTTATGGCTACCAAGTGCGGTACGAGTATTGGCTGGGTAAGTGTGAATACTGCTCATGACTGAGACTCCTGCTGGGCGCTAGGCGCTTTTCTGATTAGACCGTTCAACAAATAAAGAGCTGACGGACTGGTTTGTGTGAATGTTTTTAATCGCTGCACCAAGTAATGGCGCGAGGGTTAATACTTTAACGGGAAGATCGTTGAAACGACGTTTCAATGGAATGGTATCGGTAATGACTAACTCATCGAGTTGGGCGCCAGTCAAACGTTCATACGCATCACCACATAAAACGGCGTGGGTACAAACAGGAATAACACGCTTGGCGCCAAATTGGCGAGCAGTCTTGATCGCGTTCGACATACTGCCAGCAGTGGTAATCATGTCATCAATGATAATGACTTCACTGGAACCAATGCTGCCAATAATATTCGCGACTTCAGTCGAGGCATCACCAGTGCGGCGTTTATCAATAATTGCTAACGGCACTCCCATAATTTTGGCAATGCGATCTGCTAATTTAATTGATCCGGTATCTGGGCTGAGCACGACTGGATTACTTAAATTGAGGCCCATCAAATATTCGAGCTGGACGGGACGAGCTAATAAATGATCGACCGGAACATCAAAGAAACCTTGAATTTGTTGCGCATGCAAGTCGACCGTCAGCACGCGGTGAATTCCCGCCGTAACCATGAGGTTCGCAACTAATTTAGCCGTAATCGGCACGCGACCTTCATGCTTACGATCTTGGCGCGCATAACCAAAATAAGGAACCACGGCGGTGATACGTGACGCTGAGGCGCGACGTAAGGCATCGGTCATAACCAACAATTCCATGAGGAAATCATTGGTCGTGGTTGATTGCACGACGAACACGTCCGCACCGCGAACGTCTTCCATGACTTGCACCTTCACTTCACCATCGGGGAAGCGATTGCAGTTCATGGCACCCAACGGAATCCCGACAGCGTCGGCGATAGCCTGAGCCAATGGACGATTTGCGTTACCGGAGAATATCCGCATTGATCAACCCTGAGCGCCCGAAATGGGCACCATAGCAAAAGGGTCGGAAGAGTATGCCGGAGCCTTCCAAGGCAAGGACCAAGGTGCCAAGTCCTGATTGGGCAATAAGCTGCGCCTGCTCATCGGCTGGCATTGAAGCAGGTAAAGACCAAAAATTTGCTGCCTAAACCCGAAAAATGCCAACCATGAGCCAGTGCTATGACGAGTGATGCCAATTCTGTTGGGCACTAATCTTGTCCTTAAACTAAGCAAAGCGGTGCGATTCCGTCCTCTATTTTGCCATTAACCACGCGCCAAGTGTCCCAAGAAGCTTTGGTTGCCCTGGGGCGATGAGTACACATCATCCCCGACGCCTGCCCATTGCGGAGGCCTGCGCTTGTTGCGCCGGCGGACCCGATGGTGCCAACGAGCCCCGACGAGGATTACTGAAGTGGAATCTGCACGCCCGAATGCTGGTGAAGCCCACCAGCGTCGTTTTGTACCCTTTAACAACCCCGAAGATCTTCCCCATCGCCTTGGGCCTGCTCCGAGCCTCATTGGCCGAGAAGACCATTCGATTTCGCGCAAAGACATCGACCGCGATTCCCTGCGCGTGCTCTACGGGCTCAAAGATCATAATTACGACGCCTATTTAGTTGGTGGTGCCGTACGTGATTTATTAATGGGCAAGACCCCTAAAGACTTTGATGTCGCTACCGATGCTCGTCCGCGCGATTTGCGTCGCCTGTTTCGCAACAGCCGTGAAGTCGGACGTCGCTTTCGCATTGTGCACGTATTCTTTGGTCAAAAAAATGTTGAATGCGCCACCCTGCGCGCAGCAGTTGAACCAAACGGCGACAATAACGGTGAGCTCTATATTGAAGACGATAATCAATGGGGCGATTTAGAGACTGATGCTTATCGACGCGATTTTACCATCAATGCGCTGTACTATGACATTCGCGATTTTTCGTTAATCGATTACACGGGTGGCGTTCGTGATATCGCCGCGAAAATAATTCGCTGCGTTGGTGATCCACAAGTGCGCTTCCGTGAAGATCCCGTGCGGATGTTACGCGCGATTAAATTTGCTGCACGTTTTAATTTTACCTTTGATCCAGATACCGAACGTGCGCTGCGTGAATTGCAGGGTGAAATCCTCAAGGCGAGTCGTTTCCGCGTTACCGAAGAAATTTTCCGCATTATTACGCAGGCCAATCGTACCGCTGGTTTAAAAATGCTGGTCGACTTTGGTTTTATGGGCGTTTTATATCCGGATTGGACCGTCGCTTTAGGCGAAGCAGGTATTGAACAAGTCATCGATTATTTCACCGCCATCGATAAAGCCGCCGAAGCAGAATGTTATTTTCCTTTAGAAGTTATCACGACGGGGTTATTTATTCCCTTGCTCGATAGCGTCGACGTATCGCGTGATCAATTTCATAAAGTTGCCGCCCGGGTAACGCAAGAAGTCCGCAGCGTTGGCAATCGTATGGATTTACCAAAACGCTTAGTGAACAGCGCGGTCGAAATATTACGTGGTCAATTATATTTATTGTTCTTTGCCCATATGAATAAACGTGTTCGACGTTATGTTTCGGCCCCCTTCTTTGATTTAGTGTGGCGCGTCAATCAATTGGCATTTGGTGATCTGCCAGAGTTAGCTGAAATAAACGATGTCTGGTTATCTGCACGTAAATCGCTGGGTTCAGCCATCGGTGGTACCGTCGATTCACCCGATCGCCGAGATATCTTCAGCTTCCGTGGCAAAACCGGTGGTGGTCGCCACGGTCACAGCGGACGACGCGATCGTCGTTTTGCTCGCGATGCCGTGCTCGACGAAGTTTTAGAAGGCGCAGAAGACGAAGGTTTCGATGATGAATCCATCGATCAAGAAACCGCCACCTGGGAAGACGGGGACGAAGCGGAGGGTTAATCCACGCATCGATTTGTCTCGTGCCACGATACGCCATCGAATTTGAATATGACGGCAGCGCATTTGCTGGCACGCAGGAACAACGTGGCGATATACGCACGTTGCAAAGTGTCCTGACTGCCGCCGTCACGCAGCTTGAAGGTGCGCCAACCAAAGTTCGACTCGCCAGCCGCTTAGACGCGGGTGTCAGTGCATACGGTTTAGTTGGTGACGTTGCGCTGAGTCGTGTGTGGGAACCTGCCACGCTGGGAATGGCATTAACCAGCTATTTACCCATGGACGTCGCAGTGCGACGGGTGGCAGAAATGCCGGACACATGGAATGCGAAAACCGCAGCGCGATCAAAAACCTATGTCTATCGCGTTTGTCGCCGCAATATGCGACCAGTATTGGACAGGCGTTGTTGGTGGCTGCGTCGAATCGATCACCCTCAATATTTACCGACCTTAGCCGCCCTGTTGCCTGGGGACCGTGATTTATCCGGGTTCGCCTGTTTACGGCGTGATGACTCAGATGAAGAAGACCCGCATCGCCGCGTATTAAATTGCTCTTGGCACAGCGACATGCGCATCGGTGAAGAAATTCACACTTTCACCATCACGGGTGAAGGCTTTCTCTATAAACAAGTACGTGGAATCGTCGGTGCCATGCTGTTTGTTGCGCAAGGTCGTGCCAGTGTCGATGAATTTATTGCCACCATGGCGGCTGGACGTAGCGCGAATCGTATTGGTAATATTGCTCCGGCTGAAGGTCTTATCCTACAAGTTATTAACTACGAGCCCGCACCTGTCTGGATAACGATCTGAGCGTTTTCCACCGCCTTGACGCAGGTCGGTCGCGGTTACGGTGAGTAATCACTCCTAGGAGTTTCGCTATGTCAGCATCCAAGTCTGTCGCCAAATCCGTCGCACTCGTCACTGGTGGTTCGCGCGGAATTGGTCGCGGCATTTGTTTGTCATTAGGTCAGCTCGGCTGGCGAGTGGTGGTTAATTATGCCGGTAATATCTCGGCAGCAGATGAATGTGTAAAAATGGTAAAAGATGCTGGTGGTGATGCGATTGCCGTGCAAGGCGACATTGGAGTTGCAGCAGACCGGGCGCGCTTAGTGGATCAGGCATTCGCCTGGGGCGGTCGCGTTGATTTGCTGGTCAATAACGCCGGCATCGCTTCTATTGTGCGTGCGGATATTTTGGACCAGCAAGAAGATCACTTTGATCGATTGATCGCCGTGAATCTCAAAGGACCATTTTTTCTAACCCAGGCCGTATCCAAACGCATGGCCGAGCAAAACCCAGACGACAGCGGCACACGCGGCCAAATTGTGATCGTTAGTTCGATTAGCGCCTACGCCGCCAGCACCAATCGCGGTGATTACTGCATTGCCAAGGCCGGTTTAGCCATGACGACGCAATTGTTTGCCGCTCGCTTGGCCGAATTAGGCATTCGCGTGTACGAAATTCGTCCAGGCATCATTGCCACTGACATGACTGGACCCGTCAAAGCCAAGTACGATGCGTTGATTGCCGGCGGTTTAACCCCGATTAAACGCTGGGGCCAACCATCGGACATTGGTCGGGCCATCGCCGCTGTGGCACGCGGTGATCTACCCTTCTCGACCGGGGAGGTGCTGAACGTGGACGGAGGCTTCCACATGCGCACGCTGTAGGGCATGAACGAGGTTACCCTCAGTACCTGCACCCGCTGCGGCGCCGCGATTGCCACTGATGATTTAAACGCAGGTCTAGCCGTTCGCGTCGATGGCAATCTCGTTTGTGAAATGTGTGTCGACACTTTACCGGGTGAAGCCGTCGTGCGCATTAATCGCATGCGTGCCCTTAAAGGTTTAGAGGTCACGACGTATCAAGTTACCAATCCTAAAACGCCCACGCTGCAATTATATTCATTTACCACGGCCGCCAATGTCACGACGCATCGTCGTAAATTAGTTTCTGATGGCTTTTATGAAGCGCCAAAATTGCCGCCTCCCGGACAACGCGCACCCTTACCACTCGAACCAAAACGGACAGTCACTGATCGAGTCGCTCCAGGGGTACGTC
>SYDV01000062.1 GCA_005801395.1 Planctomycetia bacterium
ACAGGCGGAGGGGCGGAACCATAGGGCGACTAGCTGGGAGTCAAATGGGACATGGGCGAGAAACCAACGCCATCACCATTTATTAGCCCGTTAGTCTCACCGTGCGGGTTAGCTTGCCCTATCGCACAAAAAATCCCCGCAGGACGTTGAACACATCCTGCGGCGTTTCAGCCGCATGCAGTCCAGCAAAAGCGTCTTCATCTTGGATCAATTGAGCCAACTCGCGGTAAACCGCTAAGTAGGTGCGATCATCGTAGGGCGGACTCGCCAACAGGAAAAATAACTTGGTCGGTTCACCATCGAGGCTGTCAAAAGGGATGCCCTCACCAGACGCGCGAGCAAAGCCCATCACGAACGCACGGACTTGCATGGTACGAACGTGCGGAATGGCGATACCTGGAGCAATTGCTGTAGTCGCTTTTCGTTCACGATTGGTCAAATCACGTAAAAATTTATTTGGGTTCACCACTAAACCACTGCGATTAATCACTGTCGCTATTTCTTGCAAAACCGAATCTTTATCTTTTTGCAGACGTTTGTCGCGCTGCCCATCCGTTTCGCCTGGGGGGGCCTCGCTAGCGACGGTTTCCAATTGCAGTTGAATGCATTCTGGATGAAGAAAGCGTATGACGTTCACGATAGACTCAGAGTGCTTCCAATGCCGTTCCTAAGGGAGTAACCTAATTTTCTAATGTCGGCTTTGCGGTATTGGCATCCTCTAATGGCATATCTAAGCTTGGGTTTCCATGAATCGTCGTGTCTTTACCATATAACGTCCTAAAAACGCGGCCCTGATCATCAAACAAAATGGTGATAAGACTAGTTTCCATCAACCAGTCATAGGCATCAGGATCAAAACCTTTTATGGCGGTGGATTTCGGCGTTTGCACAGCATCTGTTGGTTTATTCAGATCCCCTAGGTCGGATGGCGTGGGTTTCTTTAAGCGTTCTAACCGCGCTCCGCGTTTACCTTCTGGATGGCTGCCAGGGCGACCAATTAAAATAACTTCAGTAAATCGCGGATTGGCAGGGCCTCCTGGCATGATATCAGCGAGAACCAAACATTGAATTTCTTCTGCCCAGCCAGCATGTGGCGCCCAGCCATCAGAGGTTTGTAAGTCACCGCTAAATTCACCTACTTGATGCAATAGCACTTTGTAGAAGACGTGGGTCTTGTCGTCTTCTTTTAATGGCTGGCGAATTATTTCGACTTTTGTTGGCCGAATTATGCCACGAAACGCAAGCTGCGGCAATTTACTGGCACGCGAATCAAAGACGACCTTTCCAGGCTCCGGCGAGTCAGGACCTTGGTCAATAAATGCGCGATCTAAAGTCATACGCTTCACACCAAGCAATGGTTTTTGCCAATAATCGATATGATCACAAAGCACCAACACGTGTTCATATCCAATTCGAACCCCACCTAAAAATGTGCTGGGGTCTTTTTCTGTAAGTGAAACGACTCCGCCATTATTTTGAACGCTGAGCAACACCGGTTGCAAAACAATTGGTGGTTTGTTTGATGGTAACGGTGTTGCCGCTGGCGAGGTTACCGGTGGAACCACGGTTGGATCAGCGGGAGTATCGACTGACCAAACCTGAGTCGATGACCACGCGGTTACGGAAAGAACCGTTAAGAAAACTAACAACGGATTACGAATCACTGGCGCTCCAATTCCGAGAAATGCCAAATGTTTATTACCAATAAGATTATGGCGACACGATGACGCTTAACCTTTTGGTGGCGATTGGTCAGCAGAAGAGTCATCCGACGTTTCACCTTCCATTTGTCCATCTTCGATCGCTAAATGTTCAACTTGCTCTTTGAGCAAGCGACCAACTTTAAATTTCACCACCACCCGACTGGGCACTGGAACTTTCGATAATGTTTTCGGGTTCAAAGCCGTACGTGCTTTACGCGTCACGGTTTCGAACACACCGAAATCACGAAATTCAAGGCGATTGCCTTTTGCCAGCTCCTCAACCACTTCGTCGAGGAAGGCTTGCACAACTTGGAGGGTTTGAACCTGACCAAGTCCAAGGCGCTCGGAAATGCGCTCGGCTATCGTACGTTTAGCAATGGTGTCGCGTGCCATGACGGCTCCTCATGCAGTTTCGACTGGTGTGGCATATAAACCCTTGCAGGCGCCAGAGCAAGATGAACCTGGGATGGCCGTAGGCGTTCATCAATTGACCGCCGATGCACCTCCAACGAGGCTCTTCGTCCCCCTCTAAGCGCCGACAGCAAAACGCCCCTATGCCTACGCCCCCTGAAATAGCCAAATTGATCACCGCTATCACTTCCGTTTATCGTGGCTCACCCGAGTCCGTTGAACTGGTCTTGGTCGCCTTCCTCGCCGCTGGCCATGTGCTAATCGAAGACATCCCTGGTGTCGGTAAGACCACACTGGCAAAGGCTTTAGCACAAACCATTGGAGGCAGCTTTCGACGCTTGCAGTGTACGCCTGACCTCATGCCTGCTGATGTAACTGGGGTTTCCATTTACGACGAGCGAGAACGAGTTTTTAACTTTCACCCAGGCCCTGTGTTTTGCGATGTCCTGTTGGCGGACGAGCTCAACCGCACCCCGCCACGAACGCAATCAGCCTTGTTGGAAGCACTGAGCGAAGGCCAAGTCACGGTAGAAGGTCACGCCAAACCCTTGTCGCCAAACTTCTTCTGTGTCGCTACACAAAACCCACTTGACCACGTGGGCACCTATCCCTTACCCGATAGCCAACGCGACCGTTTTCTATTAGCATTCCGCCTTGGCTATCCGACCAGTGATGCCGAATTAAATTTATTACAACATGATGGCGCCGAAGGCGATCTTGCGAAATTGCAGCCGGTATTAAATGCGACGAACACCCGCTCACTGCGTGACGCTGCACGTGCAGTGCGCATTGAGACCAGTGTACGGAATTATTTACTCGAATTAGTACGTGCCACGCGCCAAGCCAAAGGTTTAGTGCAAGGGGCCAGCCCTCGCGCGGGCCTCGGATTGCAACGCGCTGCCCAAGCACGCGCGTTATTGAAAGGTCGGGATTTTTTAATTCCTGAAGACGTGCAAGCGTTAGGAGTCGCCGCATTGGCACATCGTGTTTCACCGCGAGCCGGGCAACAAGCTGATGCCGTCATCCACAGCCTTATGGAAATGGTGCCTGTCCCAAGATGATTACCCAGGCGAACAGCGCGCTAACAAACCTTGATGAAAATCGTGCGCGCCCACGTTTCACTTGGCTCGGTTGGTTTGTGTTGCTCGAAGCCGGATTATTAACCGCCACCTTATTGATGCCCACCTGGCAACCCAAACCACTCGGTATCGCCTTAGCCTTCGGATTAATTTTCGCCCTTATCGTCGCGATATGGAAAACACCTCGTTCACTAAACGGTGTTCGTGGCACCTGGATTTTACCGTCTTCTGCCCATGCAGGTGATGAAGTAACCATCGGCGCTTCGCTGAGTGCGCAACATGGGTCACCGCCTATCGCATTAGAAGCATGGCAACCATTACAACGACGTTTTGATATCATGGCACGTCTCACTGGTTTAGATCAATTACCAACACGGCCTTCGTGGGTGACGAGATTTCCTAAACGCGGACTCAATCGCTTACCACCCCTCACCGTGCGCACTAGCCAACCGTTCGGCTTAGTCACCGCGAGTTTGCAAATCGGCGACAGCGCCGAATTAATCATCTTACCCGCCATCGGACGCATCCGTCGCGAATTAAAAACACGCATTAATAAATGGCTTGAAGCGCAATCCCTCACCCCCGATCCCGGTGATGATGAACTCGCTCGCTTACGCGATTATCGCGCAGGTGATCCTCCGCATCGTATTCATTGGAAAGCGAGCGCCCGACACCGTTCATTATTGGTAACCGAGCGACATGCCGCAGGTTGTCGCCGACTGGCCTTAGTTATTGATACCACGATGGGTTCTGATGGACGAAAATTAGAACGACTCATTTCAGTAGGCGCAACCCTGGTTGATTATTTCGTCAATGAAGGCTGGGCGGTTTCGCTCTATGGTCATTTTGCCCCTCGTGGGATTGAAGGTTCACGCCTCCGGTTACTCGAAACGTTGGCATTAGCGGGCGCAGATAACGGATCCCTGCACGATGTCATCCCTTCTAATCGTGCGGTGATCGTCCTCGCACTATCCGACTTTGCGGCGAATGACTATTCGCCCAAACCCATGGTCCTGACCCTTGATGAATGCGATTCATTAGTGTGGTTGCCACGGCGGGTACGCTAATGCGATTCAGCGGCGTAACTCCCCTGTCTATTTGCCATCTGGCATTTTACTCGCTCATCGCTTTATATTTGTGCGCTTTCCACAGCAGTAGCGAGACTCCCGTCCTAATTATTTATTTCACCGGCGTGGTCGCGGAATTATTACCACGTTGGTTACGACGATTGTTTTTACCTGAGATCTTATTGGTCATCGTAACCGCCTTATGTTGGTGGCTATTGGTTCCACCACATAGCCAAGAGGCAATGCATGGCACCGCAGGAATTGCCATTGCCTATTGGTTACTGATCCCAAGTCGACTCGGCATGTTACGTTGGGTACTGAGTTTAGTCATTGTTGAATTATTACTGATGTCGCGTCTCCCTAATACTGGATTGGCTACCTTAGTCGCTGTTCCCATTGGATTAGCGGCCCTCGGAATGGATAGCTGGTTAGCTGGTGCCATTCCCGCTCGCGCGAGTACGCGGTTAAAGACGCACATAGCAAATTCCATTGTTCGATGGGCCATCGTACCCGTTTGTTTTGTCGTCATTATTGCCGTTAGTGTTGGTAGCTGGGTGGTTAAAGAGGTCGCTCATTATCATGTTACCCACAAAGCCGCTGCCAACCAAGGCTCAAAGTTTGGTCCTGTCGTCATTGGGCTGGAAGAAAGCCTGTCCATTGGTAATCACAATTCCGTTGATCGCGATCCGCGAATTGCTGCGCGCTTGACCTGGGAAGCCGGTGCCGATCCGGTTGGCATGGTGTATTTGCGCGCGCTCGCGTTATCGCAAATGAGTTTAGATGGTTCAACGTTGTCTTGGAAACCCGACAGCAGCGCGCCGCTCAAAACCGCACCACCGGCAACGCATCAACCAACTCGTTGGGCCCGTATTTTACGCATGCCGAGCCGTACCGACGTCGTATTACGACCAGATGGTGGCGATGCCACCGACCTCGAAGGCGTGGTGGTCGATGGTGATAGCAATCGCTATCGACCGCTCTTGGGCGAGGCCTTGCGCAGTTACCGCGTCGATTTTGACGATGGACAATTAGAAGCTGATGTGAACACCTTGGCGCAATATCGCACCGTCGCAGTGGAATTAAAAGATTTACCTTGGCAAGAAATTGAGGATGCACGTTGGCGGACGGTCAGCCCAGAGCGTGCCGCCACTCTCATTCGTGAGCGATTACAAGAACGTTGTAATTACGCCTTGGAAAACCTGCCCGTAGCCGCACCTGGACCTGGCGGCGTCTTGCGCGGATTTCTTTTTGGCCGAACTGGGGCCGAACGACGCGGACACTGTCAATATTTTTCCACTGCTGCCGTCATCTTATTACGGCGCGCCGGTCATACGGCACGTTGCGTTGCTGGTTTCGCCAGTATTGAATTTGACGATCGTGGAATCGTTTTCCGTGGTTTACATGCCCACGCCTGGATCGAAGTGGTAAACGCTGAAGGTCGTTGGCAACGCTTTGATCCAACCCCTTCGATACGAAATGAATTAGTTACCGAAGGTATTAAATTAGATGGCGATCCTGCGAGAGACACACAAGAGCCTCAGCCAGAAGCGTTATTACCAGTCGATGAAGAAAAAACGAAATCGTTATCCACCTTGGCTATGAACTGGTGGCCGTTAACCGCAATCTTAGCCGCCAGTTTAGTCGTCGTTGTCATGCTGGTTATTCGCCGCACGCGTAATCACGGCCCTAAAGATCCGCGACTGGCTGAATTACAACGCCGCAATGACGATCTCGTACGACTCGCTATGACATTGGGCGTTTCCATCAAACCCGCGACCACGCTGAGTGAAATCGCCACGTCCCTTGAACAACGTACGGGCATTGATTTACATCACCATTTAGATGCCCATTTAGCGGCTCGCTTTGGTAACGGCCCGTTACCAGAACCATGGCCAATCGAAGCGCTGAAGCAGGCTGCGCGCGTCAAATCCAGCCATACAAAACAATCGCCAACGCCGTCCTGACGCTCTGGGCTTGTCCTGCTCGCAATATCCCCACGCTGCCGCGCTCTATGCCGCTTACTCCATCAGCTCTCCTCGCTCGCTTCGGTTCACCGCTCTACGTTTACGATCTCGCCATCGTGCGCGCTCGGGCACAAGCGTTAAAACAAGCGATTGGCTACCGTCCATTTCAACCGTTATTCGCAATTAAAGCGAATCCCTGTCCAGCAGTTGCGCGTACGATTGTCGCCGAAGGTTATGGCATTGATGCCGTGTCCCCAGGGGAAGTCGCTCTCGCACTACGCCTAGGTGTTCGTCCGGAACATATTCTCTACACCGAAAATAATATGACGGATGCCGAACAGGCAGAAGCCGTCGCTCAAGGTGTTCTCATCAATTGTGGCAGTTTAGATCGACTCGAACGATTAGGACAAGCAGGTGCAAAACAGGCCTGTGTACGATTTAATCCAGATATTGGCGCTGGTGCACACGAGAAAATTTGCACTGCTGGCCCAATGACGAAATTTGGCGTTCATTATTCACAAGTCGGCGAAGTTAATCGCATTGAAAAAGAAACCGGTATTCAGGTCATCGGTTGTCACATGCATATCGGCTCGGGCATTTTAGATGCCGACGTTTACGCCAGAGCTATGGCCGTCATTATTACGGTCGCTAAACAATTACCGCATTTACAATTTATTGATTTCGGCGGTGGACTCGGCATTCCCTACCGAGTCGACCAAGCCTCTATTGACGTTGCTGCCGTTGGCGCCAAGGCCGATGCGCTCATGCGGGAATTCAGCGCGCAATTTGGCCGAACCATTGAGCTACGATTAGAGCCGGGTCGATTTTTAGTCGCGGAATCTGGCACCCTGCTGACCACGGTTACCTCAATCAAAACAAATCCCGATACGACCTTAGCAAAAGGCCGCACGTATGTGGGCTGCGATACAGGATTTAATCACCTGGTTCGTGTCGCGATGTATGATGCCTATCACCGCATCGACAACCTCACCCATCCAAACGCGATAAAAAAGACAGTCGATATTGTCGGTAATATTTGTGAAAGCGGCGACGTTTTTGCCCGCGACCGCGCACTGCCTCAACCCGCATTAGGCGACATATTAGCCATCCGCGATGCAGGGGCCTACGGCATGGCAATGGCCAGCACCTATAATACTCGGCCATTACCCGCTGAAATCGTAATTGATGGCGAAACCGTTCGCGTTGCCCGCCCACGCCAAGATGTAAACGCGCTGTTAGATGCCTATACGTGGTAAATTAAGCTAGGCAGAACAACTGCTATTTCGTCATTAGAAGAAAACTCGTGCGGAATCCCGCACGAGTTTTCTTTTAATTTAGACCATTAGCGTTTATGCGAAATTAAAGCACACTTGCCGCAATCCCTGCCAATTCGCTACGTTCCGACTTCTGCAAGGTCACATGTCCAGCCAGTTTTTGTCCACGCATGCGTTCAACCAAATAAGTCAAACCATTTGAACTCGCATCCAAATATGGGTTGTCAATTTGATGTGGATCGCCG
>SYDV01000063.1 GCA_005801395.1 Planctomycetia bacterium
GCTGCCTTCGGGCGAATTGCGTCGCGTTCCATCAAGTAGCCGCGCCACGATCGGTGAAGTTGGTAATGCCGATGCTAATGTGCGTAAAATCGGTAAAGCTGGCCGTAACCGTTGGAAAGGCATTCGCCCAACCGTTCGCGGTAATGCTATGAATCCAGTTGCCCATCCGCTGGGTGGTGGTGAAGGCCATAGTAACGGCGGTCGTCAACACTGTACGCCATGGGGCGTGCTTGAAGGCACCAAGACGCGTAAGCGTAAGAGCCGTAGTAACGTGTTCATCATTCGCCGTCGTGACGGCAAGACCCTGACCGCGGAGAATAAATAAGCCATGAGCCGCAGTTCTCGTAAAGGTCCCTATGTGGACATCAAGCTTCTCGGCAAAGTCGAAAAGCAAAAACAAGACGAATCGCGCACCCCAATTAAAACCTGGGCACGCGCTTGCACGGTAGTGCCCGATTTTATTGGACACACATTCTCAGTGCATAACGGCAAGAGTTTCACTCAAGTCTTTATCACCGACAATATGGTCGGTCATAAATTGGGCGAATTCTCCATCACACGTCGCTTCACCGGCCACGGTGGCGAGAAGAAGGCGGGTACGCCGTGAGTAACATCGAATTTAAGGCCATTGGCCGTAATGCTCGTATCAGTCCAACGAAGGTTCGTCCTTCAGCGGATTTGATTAAGGGTCGTCGCGTAGAAGACGCGATTAATATTCTCCGCTTCCAAGATCGCCGTGGTTCAGTGGTGTTGCGCAAAGTGCTGGAAAGCGCTGTCGCTAATGCCGCTGCCGTCGGCGGAGTGGATCCGATGGATTTAAAAGTCACGGACGCTCGCGTTGATTCCGGTTTCACTATTAAGCGTTTCCGCCCTGCTTCGCGTGGCCGCAGTTCGACCCGTAAAAAACAATGCAGCCACGTCACCGTTGCTGTGGCGAAGATCTGAGAAGGACGATACCATGGGCCATAAGATCAATCCACTCGGCTTTCGCATTGGTATCACCGAGCCTCACCGCTCGATCTGGTATGCGAAAAGTAAACGTTACAGCCAATTGGTTGTCCAAGACTACAAAATTCGGACACACCTCAAAGATCGCTTTGCATCAGCGGCGGTAGAAAAAATTATTATCGAGCGCAAGGCTGATCGTATGACGATCACCATGCATGCTGGTCGCCCTGGCGTGATCATCGGTAAGCGCGGCGCTGAAATTGAATCCTTGACCAAGCACTTAGAACAATTGGCTGGTCAAAGTGTTAAAGTAAATATTCAAGAAGTGCGTAAGCCAGATGTGTGCGCTCAATTGGTCGCTGAAAACGTCGCCGAACAATTGGCTCGCCGTGGTTCATTCCGCCGCGCGATGAAGCGCGCAGTGGAAAATGCCATGCGCGAAGGCGCCAAAGGTTGCAACGTCAAAATCAGCGGTCGTTTAGGCGGCGCTGAAATTGCACGTGTCGAAAACGACATGCAGGGCAGCGTGCCGCTCAACAGTCTCAATACGAAAATTGATTACGGCTACGCCGTGGCCAAGACCAGCTTCGGCATCATCGGCGTACGCGTGTGGGTAAACCACGGCAAATACGCTGATTTGAACAAGGAAGGGTAATTTCACATGCCTTTGATCCCATCACGCGTCAAGCGCCGCAAACCACATACCCGTGGTTATCGTTTAGACCACACGGCCACGCGCTGTAACCAACTCGCTTTCGGTGATTACGGCATTCAAGTGCTGCAATCGGGCAAAATTTCTGCTCGCCAAATCGAAGCGGCTCGCGTTGCTGCTGGTCACTACCTCGGACGTGTTGGCAAAATGTGGTTACGCATTTTCCCGCACACGCCAGTTACCAAGCATCCTGCTGAATCACGCATGGGTTCGGGTAAGGGTGAAGTCGAATACTGGATGCAGCACGTCGATGCCGGCACCGTGATTTTCGAATTCGCCGGTATTACTGCTGACCAAGCGCGCGAAACTTTGCGACGTCAGGCGTTTAAACTTCCGCTCCGGGCGCGCATGGTATCGCGTCAGAGTATCGGCTAACTTAGATAGTCGTTATAACAGCAGCAAAAATAACAGCAGACATCGGAACGAATCATGAAGAAATCAGCTAAAGCGGAATTGCGCGCTAAATCTCTCGACGACCTCAAAGCGATGATGACGGAAGCCCGCGTCGGTTTGATGCAATCACGCTTTGCTAAAGCGGTCGAAGGTAAAGCCATTTCCATTAAGAACCGCGATCAGCGTCGCCAGGTCGCACGTTTGGAAACCATGATCGCAGAAAAGCAAGCCGCCCAAGCAGGAGCTAAGTAATGAGTACCGCTGCCCCAAAAGCCACTGATACCACAACTGCAGCAGATCGCGGCAATCGTAAGCGCGTTATTGCGGTCGTTGTCAGTGATAAAATGACCAAGACTCGCGTGGTCGAAGTTACCGAACACTTTCGTCATCCGATGTACGGCAAATACCTGAAGCGTTCGCAAAAATTCCATATGCACGATGAAACCAACGACAGCAAAATGGGCGACAAAGTGCTGATCATCGAAACTCGCCCTTTGTCGAAAACGAAACGCTGGCGCCTGATGAAGGTGCTTGAGCGCGCAGTTTAATCCCTGTTCTAAATATCACCTCTCTACTTCGTTAGCGAAAGCAGCTTTTATGATTCAGATGCAAACCTACCTGGATGTGGCCGACAATAGCGGCGCCAAGAAGGCGATGTGCATTAAGGTGCTCGGCGGCAGTCACCGTCGCTATGCTCATGTCGGCGACGTCATTGTGGTCGCGATCAAAAAAGCGATCCCAAATTCGGAAGTGAAACAAAAGGCCGTAACGAAAGCCGTTATTGTTCGCACCGCTTCGCCAATTCGTCGTGAAGATGGCAGCACGGTTCGCTTTGATACCAACGCCATCGTGTTGCTCGATAAGGATGAAAATCCAGTTGGCACGCGCGTCTTCGGCCCTGTTGCTCGCGAATTGCGCGGCAAAAAATTCATGAAAATCGTCTCGCTCGCACCGGAAGTCGTCTAATTCCAACTAGTAACTACTACTAGAAGTGATCAACCGACACCCATTAAACGTACATAGAAAAAGCGAATAAAGCCATGCCTAGTAAAGTGAAGCTCCCTAAGCCGGACAAACAACCAAAGATTCATGTGCGCACTGGCGACCAAGTCATGGTGATCAGCGGCTCAAACAAGGGTAAAGTCGGCACCGTGATTAAGGTATTCATTGAAGATCAACGTGCATTAGTCGAAGGCGCTGCTGCGGTGTACGACACCAAGCATGTCAAAGCTAATCCGCAAGCAGGTGTTGAAGGCGGTCGTATCCAACGCCTCCGTCCTTTACACGTGAGCAAGCTCGCATTGGTCGACCCAACCACCAACAAGGCAACCCGCGTGAAGCACGAACGGACCGACGCCGGTCTCGTTCGCGTGGCCAAAAAATCAGGTCACCGCTTTCCAGTTACCAGCAAATAAACACTCATAAATATCCATCCGCATCTGACACAGCACTAACAGCCAGCGTAAACGAGAACTCCAGCCATGACCACCGCCACCTTGCAGAAGTCTATTCGCGAACAGTACAAAGCTGTACTGCCAGCAATCCTCAAGCAGCACGGCATCAGCAATAAATTTGCTGGTCCTCGAATCGATAAAATTTCATTAAACATGGGTGTCGGTCGCGCTATCGCGAATGGCGAGATCCTCAATGTCGTTAGTGAACATTTAACCTTAGTGGCTGGCCAAAAAGCCACCGTTACGAAAGCGAAGAAGGCAGTTGCCAACTTCCGCTCACGTATCGGCGTGAAAATCGGCTGCCGTGTGACCTTACGCGGTGAGCGCATGTGGGCATTCCTTGATAAGTTGATTCACTTGGCCATTCCTCGCATTAAAGACTTTCGCGGTATCAGCCCAAAGGGCTTTGATAAAGGCGGCAATTATAACATGGGCATGCGCGAACAGGCGCTCTTCCATGAAGTGACTCTGGAAAAATTGGAACATAACCAGGGTCTCAACATCACGATCTGCATTACCAATAGTAACGAAGCAATTAGCTTCGACTTGCTCAAAGCGATGGGCATGCCCTTCCGCGACAACCTAGCTAAGAAATAAAGAACTGAGGATCCCATGGCCAAAAAAAGCCTCGTCGCTAAGAATCGCCAACGCCAAGCTTTGGTCGATAAATTCAGAGCTCAACGCGCTGAATTACGTAAGCGCAGTAAAGATTTAAAATTGACGCTTGAAGAACGCATGGAAGCGCGCGCTGCCCTCACGTTATTGCCGAGCAACAGTGCAGCCACCAAAGTTCATAACCGTTGTCAGTTGACTGGCCGTACCCATGGCTACCTGCGTAAGTTCGGCGTTTGCCGTAATGCCTTACGCTTGCTCGCGCATCAGGGCGACCTGCCCGGCGTGACCAAGGCTTCCTGGTAATCTTTCTTAAACAAACATTTCTGGACTGAACGATATGAGCTGCACCGATCCAATCGCCGACATGTTGACCGTGATTCGCAATGGCATTCAAGCCAACAAAGCGAATGTCACCGTTCCACATTCCGTTATCAAAACCGGCATCTGCAAGGTTTTGAAAAGCGAAGGCTACATCACCGTGTTTGATGTCATCGACACCAAGCCAGCGCGCTCGATTAAAATCGGCTTAAAGTACGGTTCGCATGGCGAATCAGTCATAACCGAAATTAAACGCATTTCAAAATCAGGCCTTCGCATCTACAGCGGATCGAAAGGCATCAAGCCAATCATTCGCGGATATGGCATCACCATTTTGACCACGTCACGCGGCGTGTTGTCCGACCGCGATTGCCGCAAACAAAAGCTGGGCGGCGAAGTGCTCTGCACGGTTAAATAACCGCGCATTAGACCTCACAAATTTAAGCGACACAAAAGTACTACAACGTACAAAAGCGTACACAGGAGTCCCCATGAGCCGAATCGGTAAAGCACCAGTTGAATTTCCTAAGGGCGTCGAAGTCCAAGTTAAAGGTCAAGACATCACCTGCAAAGGACCTAAGGGTTCATTAAATATGCAGTTGATGACCGGAATTTCGGCAACTGTCGCAGGTAATAAAGTCACGCTGGCCCGTAATGCCGACACCAAGATTTTACGCGCTATGCATGGCACCAGCCGCGCATTGCTCAGTAATATGGTTGAAGGCGTAAACCAAGGCTTCAGCAAACGCCTTGAAATTGTTGGCGTCGGCTACAAAGCCGTTTTACAGGGCAAAAAACTCAACCTCGACGTCGGCTTCGCTAACACCATCGAAGTGATGATCCCTGATGGCGTAAGCGTCAAATTACCAGACCCTACCCACGTGGAAGTCAGCGGTTTAAACAAACAAATGGTTGGCCAAGTTGCCGCCGATATTCGTCGCGCACGTAAACCTGAGCCCTACAAAGGCAAAGGCGTCCGTTACATCGACGAAGTCGTTCGTCGTAAAGCAGGCAAATCTAACGCAGCTACGGGCAAAAAATAAGCTAAAAACTTATAGCCCGCTATCGCTCCTCACTCGTCGTATCGAACCGGCAAAGGAATCAGCAACATGGATAAGAACAGCGCCAAATGGTCGGCCATTGCCACCAAAAAATTACGTATCCGTAAGAACGTACTCGGCACAGCTGACCGCCCACGGCTGTCGGTTTACCGCAGCGAAAAACATATCTACGGCCAAGTCATCGATGACATCAAGGGTCACACCTTGGTTGCCGCCAGCACCCTCAACGAGGACTTGGCGAAATCGACCGAAAAACTTAGCCCGCTTGAAGCAGCCAAAGTGGTTGGTGAGGCACTGGCCAGTAAGTGCTTGGCTGCCGGCGTGTCGAAAGTGGTCTTTGACCGCAATGGCCGCAATTACGGTGGCCGCCTGGCAGCGTTGGCTGAAGGCGCTCGTGCCAAGGGCTTGCAATTCTAACCTCTGATCTAGTCTCTTCCCCCCCATTCGAAGCAACCTGCGGGTAACGCTTTAGACGTACCCATCTCGTAGCAAGGACAATAGTTTATGGCGAAAATGCGCGGCGGCCCAGGTGCGGGCAACAATAATGGCCCTGGTCACAAAGGTGGCGGCTCCGGTCAAGCCGGCGGTGATAACGGCGGTGAACAAACCCGTCGTCGCGATCGTCCAGCTCAAGCTGCACGCGAACCGCGTAGCAAGCTGTACGCTGAAGACGTCGTCAAGATCAACCGTTGCGCAAAAGTCGTGAAGGGGGGCAAACGCTTTAGTTTCGCCGCCTTCGTCGTCTTGGGCGACAGCAAAACCAAAGTTGGTTTCGGTAAAGGCAAAGCAAAAGAAGTTGCTAGCTCGATTGATAAGGCCGTGCGCGACGGTGAGAAGGAAGTTAAAACCTACCCAATCGTCAATGGCACCATTCCTCATGAAGTCGAAGGCCGTTTTGGCTCTTCTAAAGTTCGTTTGATTCCAGCGTCTGATGGTACAGGCGTAATCGCTGGTCGTAGCGTGCGAGCTGTGCTGCAAAAAGCCGGCGTTCACAACGCTCTGACCAAAGCCTACGGTAATCATAATCCAGTGAATTTAATCCGTGCGACCCTTGATGCGCTATCGCAACTGCGCACGAAGGAACAGTACGAACAATTGAGAGGGGTCCAACTGTGAGCCTATCTGATATCACTTCTGTTGACACTGGTCGTAAAGATCGCCGTCGCGTTGGTCGCGGTATCGGCTCAGGTTTGGGCAAAACGGCTGGTCGTGGCTACAAGGGCGAAGGCTCACGTAGCGGCGGCAAAAACCGTGGACCGATATTCGAAGGCGGTCAATTCCCCTTCTGGATGCGCTTGCCGAAGCGTGGCTTTTCCAATGATGGACACCGCAATGTCTATCAGGCCGTCACCCTTGCTCGCGCTTTACAGCGCGTCGACGGTAAGATCATTAATCTTGAGACATTGATTAAAGCTGGCTTGGCCAACGGCGATGAAAACATCAAGCTGATTGGCAAAGCGGAAATCAAAGGCAAGTACACCGTTTCGGTGAACCGCGTTAGCGCTTCGGTGCGCGCAGCAATCGAAGCCGCAGGCGGCAAGGTGGTTGAAACCGACCGCGCCGACCAAGCTGAACAGAAATAATCACTAATCATGGTTGGACCGTCCTTAGCAGAAGATCAAGGTGAGAGCCCAATTCGCGAATTGGCGCGGCGGTTCTTTATCACCTTTCTGTTAGGGGTAGTGATCTACCGCCTTGGCGTATTTATTGCCATTCCAGGCGTTGATGTCGCCGTATTAAAAGCAAAAGTAGCTGGCGCAGCAGCTGACGGCGGCCCATTGGGCGCAATTATTGCCTTTGCCGACATGTTTAATGGTGGCGCCATCATGAACGCTTCGTTGTTTGGCCTGGGTATCATGCCGTACATTAGCGCTTCAATTATTATGCAGTTGCTGACCTATTCGATGCCGCAATTAAAAGCGATTCAAAAAGAAGGCGAAGGCGGTCGGCGCAAAATTAATCAATATACGCGATATATGACCTTGGTAATTTGTTCTATCCAAGCGGTTATGGCGGCCTCAGCCTTATCTGGCATCAATCATGAAGGCAAAGTCCTGGTTACGATTGAAAATAAAATGTTCTTTATTGCCCAGGCGAGTTTAGTGATTGTCACCGGCAGTATGGTGCTGTTATGGATCTCGGAACAAATTACGAAATTTGGAATCGGTAACGGTGTCTCCGTTGTTATTATGGTGAGTATATTAGCTGGCCTGCCTGGAGCGTTTGCTGGCGGCGATAGCGCTGGCTTGCCTCACTACCTCATGATCGGTTTAGTTTCACTCGCCATTATCGCTGGAATTGTGGTCGTTGTTCAAGCTGTTCGTCGCATAGGCCTAGAACAGCAACGTCGCGTTCAAGGCAATAAAGTTTATGGCGGACAACAAACCTCACTGCCATTAAAATTAAATCAGGCAAACGTCATCCCGGTTATTTTTGCTCAACCAGTAATGATGGCTTTTGGTATGTTGGCCGGCTGGGTGGGTGCCAACTACGGCTTAGGACAATTGTTTGACTGGGGCACGCCGCTGTACCGCTACTTATTTGCTGCGCTCATTGTTGGTTTCACCTTCTTCTATATATCGATCACCTTTGATCTCTATGATTTAGCGAATCACTTTAAGCAATCGGGTTTCTTTATCCGTGGCATTAAACCCGGTAAGAACACCGTTGATTACCTCGCCTTTCATTTGAAGCGTATAACCTTTATTGGCGCAATTTTCCTCGCCGTGATCGCTATCTTACCAGAAATGCTAGAGGCGCAATTTGTCTCTGGTAGTTCAGGTCGCATGCTTATGGGCGGTACTGGTTTATTGATCGTCGTTGGTGTGTCGCTTGATATCATGCAAAAAGTTGGCGCCTTCTTTCTCGCTCATCAGTATCGCGGCTTAGGTGGCATTGGTGATGACAATGCTCCGAAAAAAGGCGGAAAGCGATTCTAATGGCAAAAGAAGATAACATCCGGTTGGAAGCAAAAGTTAAAGAGAGCTTACCAAATGCTCGCTTCAAAGTTTTACTACCCAACGGTCACGAAGTTTTAGCTCATATTTCTGGTAAGATTCGCATGAACTACATCCGTATTCTCCCAGGGGATACGGTCACCATCGAAATGTCGCCTTACGATCTCAATCGCGGTCGTATCGTCTACCGCGACGCCTAACCAATCACACGTCTAGCAGAACAGAATACATAGGAAACGTCATGAAGGTCTCGTCCTCAGTCCGCCGCCGCTGCGAAAATTGCAAAATCGTTCGCCGCAAAGGTCGCGTTTACATCGTCTGCTCAGATCCTAACCACAAACAGCGCCAGGGCTGAGAAGAGTAAAGGAATAGCCATGCCTCGTATTCTCGGTGTCGATATCCCAAACAATAAGAAAGTGCCCTATTCATTGGCGGCACTTTATGGCATCGGCCTCCACCGTGCCGTTCACGTCTGTGCTGAAACCGGCATCGATGTGCATCGCCGTGCTTACCAGCTGACCGAAGAAGAGCTGGGCGCGATTGCCACCTACATCGAATCAAACTATGTCATTGAAGGTAACCTGCGTCGCGAGATTCAGGCGAACGTCGCACGCTTCAAGGAAATCGGTTGCTACCGTGGTTACCGCCACGCACGCAGCCTGCCTTGTCGCGGTCAACGTACGCGTACCAACTCGCGTACCCGCAAAGGCAAAAAGAAGACCGTCGCCAACAAGAAGATTTTGCGCAAATAATTTGCGCTGAACTCCACGCTCAACACAGC
>SYDV01000064.1 GCA_005801395.1 Planctomycetia bacterium
AAATAGTTTAGCATGCAAGCGTAAGTGCGGCGGTTGCCCCATCGCACGCATATTGGACTGAATAATCGACATCGCGTGGCGACCGGATTCGATGAGGTGTACAGCGGCCGCTCCTCGGCTTAAAGCTTCACAGCCAAATGACCCAGAACCGGCGCAAACATCAGCAACGTGAAGGCCATCACATGACTGTCCAAGCCAATCAAACAATGATTGTTTAATGCGATCTGGTAATGGCCGAGTGTCCAATCCAGGAGGCGCGAGTAGCTTTCGTCCCTTATGAGTACCTGCTATGATTCGCAGCATGATTAATTATTTCCTAGGATAAAAACTAAACAGATCATACCAGAAACCAGGATAGGTTTTTGCTGTACAGGCAGGATCTTCGATCAGTATTCGTCGTTCAGCAATCGGCACGGAAGGATCCCAGTGACGTGGCTGTGCATTGGCGGCCAAAATAGCAAAACTCATCGCCATGCGATGATCACTATAACAAGCTATTGTGGCAGGTCGCAAAGGTTGTGGCGTAATGCGCAGCCAATCTTCACCATGGTCGACAGTTTGTCCGAGGCGGCGTAATTCATTTACCGTGGCAATTAATCGATCGGTTTCTTTAATCCGGATATTGGCCACATTGCGAATCGTCGTGGGGCCAGTGCACAATGGCGCAATAGCGGCTAAGGTCATCACGGTGTCACTGATATGGTGCATATCGACGTCAAGACCACGCATGGTTTCTGTACCAGTAACGACCGTGGCATCGTGGCGTCGTTCAACTTTTGCGCCTAATTGTTCAAGGATATTAACGAAGCCAAAATCTCCTTGCAGAGAATTTTCGCTAAGTGCAGGCACGACTACGCGATGCTTTCCGCTCGCAGCAAAGGCAAAGGGATAACTGGCTGATGATGCGTCTGGCTCAATGGTGTATGAACGCGCTCGATAACTAGGAACCTGACGTATGAGGAAGCCCTGATCAGTGACGTCAATGCGGCCGCCGAAATCTGCAATCATGCGCCGAGTCATGTCTACGTATGGGCGACTGACTAAATTACCGTCAATATGCACCGATATTGGCGCCGGGGCTAAACTCATCGCCATCAACACGGCGGAAAAATATTGGCTAGAACGGTCACCACGCATGCGAATGACGGTCCCTGGAATGGTTCCACCATGTACCGTGAGTGGAGGACAGCCATTGCCACAGTCAATTCGGACACCCACTTGGCGTAATCCATCGACTAAATCGGCGATGGGTCGCTTAGCCATGTGCTCGTCGCCAATGAGCGTCGTCTTACCCGGTATTAAAGTCGCTAATGCGGTAAGGAAGCGCACTGTCGTCCCGCTATTTCCGATAAAGAGCGGCTGATTACTCGGCGATAAACGCGCCCGTCCGCCATCGACGATGACTTGGCCTGGCGCTCCATCACGCATAACGATACCTAAGGTCGCTAGGGCGCTGCGCATATGGCGCGTATCGTCGCTCACTAAGACGTTGTCGATGACCGATGGTCCCTCAGCTAGGGCGGCCAAGATTAGGGCGCGATTGGTAATGCTCTTTGATCCAGGGACTCGCCACGTGGTATCGCAGTGCGTTAGTAGGGGCGGGACAAGTAAGGGGGCAGCCAGCATGTTTGCGCAGCGTCGAAGGTGCCGACGATTTTGCAAATATGGGAAATCGTGAACTCAGTTACTGCCGATGAGTGAAGTGGTCGCCAATAGTCGGTTTTCGCAAAACGGTTAAAACATCGACAGCCTCATTGTTTGCGGTGCTTATTAAGGCAATCCACAAACAAAGAGGCTGTGATGATTTGAATCGGCTAGATGAAAAACAGCAGCGTAAGTTTTAATTAATCAAGGATTTCCCGAGATATAATCAACCTACGCTTCAAGCGTTTTACTTCTTGCCGCCTTTTTTGGCTTTTTTTGCCTTGGCTGGTGCTGCAGGTTTCTTCTTGGCAGCAGCGCGACGCTTGGCGCTGATTCCAACATTCTTCATTTTGCCATCGGCCCACATTTTACGCATGCGCTTCGATGTGGCAGGACCCATTTCGTCGTATTGGCGCTTACGATTGCGGTTGCGTTGAGCAGCCGTCATAGCCGTGATACCGCGACGACGGCACCAACGCAGGAAGTTACTGTGATCGACACCAACTTTCTTGCAGGCGTCAGTCAGGAATGCACCTTTGTTTACGAGGTCGCGAATTTGCTTCAACACATCTTCGGTGTAGGTCGAGGCGCGACGGCCACGACGCGACGAACCGTCGATTTTGTATTCAGCACAGAGGCGACGCCATTTGGCGTACGAAACTTTGCGTTTTTTGAGCTCGACCATCAAGGTTGAGCTGCCATGAGCCGCCTTGACGATGGCTTGGCATTCGGTTTTAGAAAGGTTTTTGGTCTTCATGGCGATCCTTGTGAATGGCCGTAATGTGAAATGACGTTGCCAATAGACACTCATTCTAGCGATGTGTCAATTGGTTGTTACTCAAGACGATAAGTGATGACATGAGATGAAGAAACATTTCACTTTATTTTGACGCAAATCGACTGAGGCAAAATCCAACATAGCATGTCCCAAAAGAAGTCTCTTGCAGCGAAGGAGGAGTCTTGTCTGTCCGTTTACTTCTTCCTGAGCCAGGGGACGTGGTGTCCATTGGCTCAACAATCCCAGGTGTTATGTTTCCCAACCTATGACCATGGACAGTAGCTCAATTCAGCCGATTCCACCTTTGATCGCTTTATCACAAGAACTTATGGCTTTGCGTGAAATGCCCCGCAATGAGGCCATCGCGCAGATTAAGGCAATTCGTATACGTGAAATGGAACAATACGCACTGTGCCTAAACGATCATGTGAGTGAGGTGACTGGCACGGATGCCGCTCTGCACCTAACCGGCTTAGTCGATGTCATAATTCGTGAGTTAATCCAG
Organism: Planctomycetia bacterium; assembly: GCA_005801395.1. Next base: position 2,928 of record SYDV01000064.1, read on the forward strand.
CGTGCACTTAAACGCGTTGGGGCGCCAACAAATTGGCAACAGTTTGCTGGGGTATACGCCATTGGAGGTTATGGACGCGGTGAATTTAATCCGAGTTCTGATGTTGACCTCTTGATTCTCGCACGAGAAGGTCGCGTACCCGATTGGCTTACGGCCTTGAACGCTGAGCTACAGGCGAGTCTTTGGGATGTTAAATTTACCGTTGGTGCCAGCATGCGCTGTTTACCAGAGTTAGAGCGTATTCTGGATGAGGATTTCGTAACTGCGACAGCGGTTTTAGAGCAACGGCCATTATTAGCGTCTGACGAACTCTCGGATAGTTTGCGGGAATTATTACAGCGATTCCGTAAACGTCGTTCGGTCCCATTCTTAAAATACAAATTAGACGAGCTGGCCAAGCGACGCGAACAGGCGGGTGTTAGTTTATTTCAAATGGAGCCCAATTTAAAAACAAATCCAGGCTGCCTGCGAGATGTGCAGCTTTTGCGTAACATGGCCTTTATCGTTTCCGGTTCGCGCAATCTTCTCAATCTCACTGAGCTCGAAGTGATCACCAAAAAAGATTTGATGGATGTGATGGTTGCGAATGATCATTTGCTGCGCCTGCGAACATTGTTGCATTTTCAGCACAAACGTAAACAAGATATTTTTCAATTGCCGGACCAATTGACGATGGCGAAAGCTTTAGGTCACCAAGCCGTCAGCGAATTGCGTGCCGTCGAATACTTTATGAAATTTCACTATGGGTTGGTATTGCAGGTGCACCAAACCCTAGAGCTCACCATTAGTCGTTTAAAAGCCAAAGGCTTTTTAGGTCGCTGGACTTTATTGATCAAAACAAGAAAAACGATCGACGCTGATTTTACCGCAGTTCAGGGACAGATCTACACCTCGCAACCGACTTTTTGGACCTCTGGTGACATCGCGCTTAAACTTATGCGCATGTGTCGCACGGCGCAGCAGCGCGGTTTTCGTTTAAGCTTAGAATTACAACGTGTTATTCGTACGCACCTGGATTTAATTACGGATGAAGACCGCAATAACAAACAAATTGCCCGAATTTTTTTAGAAATTCTTGGCGACCTGGGTCGGACGCAGTTGATTTTGGAAGACATGCACAATTGCGGGTTCTTGGGTGCTTATTTACCAGAGTTTGATAATTTGACCTGTCATATGCAATTTGATAGTTATCATCAATTTACCGTTGATCAGCACACGTTATTTGCCATGGGAAATTTGGATAAGGTGACGAATGGGTTATTAAACGGGCTGCAAAATATGCCAGAAATGTTGCGTCAAGTTAAACGAAAAGATCTACTCGGACTTGGATTATTGCTGCACGATATGGGTAAATATATGGGGCGCGGTCACGTCGCTCGTGGGGCCATTATGGTGGCGCAAGTTGCTAAGCGAATGGGCTTAGATACCAACGAGGAAGAATTGGTTTATTGGCTGGTGGAAAGGCATGTCTCTTTATCTGACGCCAGTCGCATGCGTGATTTCCATGAGCCGGGTTTTCTGGCGACATTTACCGAAAAAATGGGTACTCGTGAACAACTCGACATGCTATATTGCCTCACTTATGCCGATGCCAAAGCCGTTGGCGAAGGTGTGCTGAC
>SYDV01000065.1 GCA_005801395.1 Planctomycetia bacterium
GAATGGGCACAACAGGTCACGCAAAGCGAATATGTAAATGCTTTTTTTTACCACGGCGCAGAAGGTCAGCTCGCAGCCGTGCGCTCAGGCAAATGGAAGCTCACCCTCAGCCCAGCGCTGCAATTATTTGATCCGGAAGCCGACCCAGGAGAAAATACCCCCGTCCGAAACGCACAAATACAACGTAAAATACGCGGCATGGCCGTCATGTTTCAAGAAGAAATGAGCGCACTAAAATAATCACCATGTCACGTTAGGGAGTGTTTTGCTCTATATTTTACTCTACATGGGGCGGGCCCCTATTATTGCCCCTATTTTATTTCTTCCCCTTATCCACTAAAATAATTTCATAGAGCTCTATAATTTGCCGAATTGCACGGCTGAGGGCATAATGTTCCTGCACGCGTGATTGAGCTAATTCACACTGCCTACGAGTAGCACATTGATCTACCAGTACTGTCGTCAACGCTTGTGCGAATGCTTCTTCGTCATGCAGCGGAACGACGCTGCCAGTTCCATTACTAAGAACCTCGCGATTTCCTGGACAAGCATATGACACCACTGGCAAGCCACGCGCCATGGCTTCAAGAACGGCCAACGACACGCCTTCAAAATGCGACGCCGTCACGAAAATATCTGAGGCTGCGAGCACATCACCAACGTCGTCACGCCGACCAGCGAAAACAACGGCTTCGTTCATGTGGGAAATTAACGCATGTGCAGCGAAGCGTTCGCTGGAATAAACTTTCTCTCAACACCAATCAATTGGCATATTCGTGCTGATCTCCCACCATACTGTCAGCGTTGCTTGCGGTGCCGCAGCGGTCCGACCTTTGGCATCATTTGGGCAACCAAATGTCCTGGTTGCCATCGACTTAAAAGATGCACCGAGTGACCATAAAGCCGAAAGCCTGTTAGATCGCGATGAATTATCCCGCGCTCTAGCATTTCGCCAGGACGACGATCGCCTGCGCTACATCGCCTCCCACGCAGCCTTACGTCAAATACTCGCCACCCTGTTAGGTGGGAAGCCGAAAGACATTTGCTTCAGGCGCGGCCAATATGGGAAACCCTTTATTGAACGAGGAGTCAATATCCCAGGATATTTTAATTTGTCACACACGAAAGAGCTGGCTGTCGTTGCCGTCAACATGACCTACGAAGTTGGCATCGACATAGAAACCATACAGAGTATTCCCGATGCAGCGGCCATTGCCGCAATTCAATTTTCCACACGCGAAAATCTAACCCTAGCAGAGCTTCCTGAGCTTGAAAAAATAACCGGATTTTATCATTGTTGGACGCAACGAGAAGCCGTGCTCAAGCTGTATGGTTGGGGTTTAATGACCGCATCAACGGGGATTGAAATAGAAGCCGATCCACGCAAAGCCCCCCGCGTACTCGCCGTACCAAACCCAGCCATACCGCCGAAGCTAATTGCATTATCAGGAATTAATGGGCATCTCGGCTGCCTTGCATTGCCCCCGCAAATTCATCGGATGATCTGCTTGCGTTGGTGAGCTCATCTTAGCCTAGGAAAAACAGCCTTAATGCTCCGCTGTCTCCAACAACTACTACAGTCACCGACAACCAAATTTCGTCTCATAGAACCAACCAACGTGATAATTTCGTCTCAGTCACGCGGAGTGTTTAGTTTGAACTTCACCTTTTACTCGCACACCCATTCTTCCCCCTCTTGACGCTGCCACAGCACTAGAACCATGCCGACTTCCCTGGAGTGCTGATGGACTTTGAGAATGCGTTAAAAGCCGTGGTGATGGGCGTGGTCGAAGGGCTTTCGGAATTTTTACCGATTTCATCAACTGGGCATTTAATTGCGACGGCAGAAATCATCGGTTTTTACATGCAACCGGGGGAAGAAAATTTCCGCCATTTGTTTGAGATCGTTATTCAATTAGGCGCGATTCTTGCTGTTTTAGCGTTATTCCGTCAACGGGTTTGGCGTGTCGTCAGCACCCTGCACAGCGATGCTTCGTCGCGAGAATTTGTGGCGAAACTTGCCGTCGCTTTTATTCCCGCTGGCATCATTGGTTATACGACACATTCATTCGTTGAAAAATATTTGATGAACACCGGAGTCGTAGCGGCGACCTTAGCGATTGGCGGAATCGCCATCATCCTCATTGAACGACGAAAACCAAAACCTGCTCTGTATCAAGATGCTATGACCTTACCCTGGGGCATCGCTATCGGTATTGGTAGTTGTCAATGTCTGTCGCTTTTACTCCCAGGAACTTCACGCGCTGCAGCTACGATACTTGGTGGTCTTTTATTCGGTCTTGATCGTCGTGCCGCAACAGAGTTTTCATTTTTCCTCGCGATCCCGACCATGTTTGCGGCAACGGGATATTCGTTATTGAAGCAGCGTGATACGTTACACGAAGCGCCTTTAGACATTTTGGCGATTGGTTTTGTCGTCTCATTTATTGTCGCGTGGATAGTCATCGCTTGGCTGATCCGTTTCGTTTCCACGCACACCTTTACCGCCTTTGGCTGGTACCGCATCGCTGCTGGCATTATCCTTGCTGGAATGATTATGGCAGGCGTCATTTCTCTTAAAGGACAGTAACTCATGCCACTGATCGTATTTGAAGGTATTGATGGCTGTGGAAAAACGACGCAGGTCGAACGTTTAAAAAAACGCTTATCCAGCATGGGCGTCAAAGCACTTCATCTGCGTGAACCTGGAGGCACTGCCTTAGGCGAGCGGCAGCGTGATTTATTACTCGACCCAGCAACCCAGGCATGTCCAACGGCTGAATTATTTGGTTATTTGCAAGCGCGTGCGCAATTATGTCATGAAATAATTACGCCAGCGTTGAAAGCCGGATCGTTGGTTATTCTTGACCGCTTTTACCATTCGACCTTAGCCTATCAGGCTTATGGACTTGGCTTAGATATCACCAGCGTACGTGCCGCCATTAATTTAGCGATTGGCCCAGTTAAACCCGATGTGGTATTGTGGCTCAACGTTGACCCCGCCGAAGCTGGACGTCGCCGTGCCGCTGCGCGTGGACAAGATCGCATAGAAGCGCGTGGCTTGGCCTATCAGCAAAAAGTTCATGACGGATATTTAGCGTTAGTTACCAGCGATGGTTTAATCACCGTTGATGCCGCGGCTGATGCTGATCAGATTGAACAGCAAATATGGCGTCAAATTAGCCCGTTTATCAGCTGAATCCTGGTACAATGACAGTTGCATGACGACCACAAATTCCGGCCTTGGCCTATCACAACTACGACGAATGCTCGCCGGGTTTATCTTATTGATCGCTACCGCTTGTAATGTTGCCTGCATGTGGATTCCCTTCATGACGCTGACGCTAGGCGCGTCGAGCACCGATTATTCGGTGGTGACTTCAGCGATCATGTTGTGGGAAAGCCAACTACATATCCTCGCTATTTTGGTGGTGGGATTTTCGATTATTTTTCCTTTTGCTAAATTATCGGTCCTGTGGTCATTTATCTATTGGCCCAACGCATCAGCTTGGCGTTTACATCTGTTGGAATTAGTCGAACGCTTTGGCAAATGGTCGATGCTTGACGTATTTCTCGTATGCCTACTCATGGCGCTCACTA
>SYDV01000066.1 GCA_005801395.1 Planctomycetia bacterium
CCACATACGGGCCCAATGCTCCCCAAAAGTGGGAGCCGCTAATAATTCATCCACATAAGCAATGACCGCTTTATCAGCATGTTGCGCATAAGCCTTAGCAAAAGCATCCGCTCGCGCTGGTGTTGGCGGAAGTCCAATAAGGTCGAGAGCTAAGCGCCGCGCTAAAACCTGCGGCGTTGCTGGTGGAGCAAATGACAAACCATGAGCCTGTTGTTGTTCTTCGACTAATTGATCAATCCCAGCTGAGCCGGACGGTAGCGATGCGGCAACCGTTAATGGCTCGAATGCCCAATGCTGCCCCCACACCGCTCCCTGTTCTATCCATCGTTTAATTAAACTCTTCTCATTATCCGACATCGGACGATGCGCCTTTACGGGCGGCATGATATCGTCGCTGTCAGCGGTCATGATTCGTTGCCAAACTAAACTGTTTTGCGGCTTCCCTGAGACAATTGCTGCATGCCCATCACGCACTTCTTTGGCGGCGGATTCAAGATCCAAACGTAACTCAGCCTCGCGATGGGCTTCGTCTGGACCATGACAATGGAAACATTTTTCCGACAAGATGGGACGAATGTGCAGGCTGAAATTGATCGGCGCTTCCACGGCACCGGCCAGCAACACGACGGACAACAGAATGAAGGTACGCATAATCGCTACTCTATGCCAAACGGAGTGCCCCTTGTCTTGCACGTAGCTGCTGCAAAGTTGTATAATACCCGCATGACCAACGCTGGAGAAAAACAAGGTCGCCCACCAGCTCCGCTAGCCCGAAAAGCTGCGCGTCAGCGTGCGTTTTTTCAACGGATGGACGCTAAAGCGCTAAGCGATTTGCTTTGCCAACTGGCCGATGTGTCGTTTTTCCTGAAAGATCGCCAAGGTCGCTTCATCGCTCTTAACCGTCGCGGATGCGATTACTGCGGCGTGGCGAACGAAAGCGACGCTATTGGCTGTACTGATCGTGATTTCTTTCCGCGTAACCGCGCAGACGACTTTATGCGCGACGACGAAGCCGTCATGAACAGCGGGCTCGCAATTTTACAACGCATCGAAAATGCTCCAGAAGGCTTGGGTTCAGCGCGCTTAGTCATGACCAGCAAAATTCCTGTTCGCGATGCCAAAGGCCAGGTCATCGGCGTCGCCGGTATTTCTCGTGCGGTAGAGCAACTAAGTCCGCAACGACAACATTTATCGCGGCTAGAACAGGTGGTTTCTGATATGGTCGAAGACCCAGGCGCGACGCATAGCACAACGACCTTGGCCGCTACAGCGGGCCTTTCAGCCAGTCAATTTGAGCGCAACTTTCGCCAAGCCTTTGGCACGACACCTCGGCAACATTTATTGCGTCTACGCATTGAAAATGCCTGCCGTTTATTGAGCAATAGCGACGATACCGTAGCAAGCATCGCACTCGCCTGTGGTTTCTTTGACCATGCTCATTTCACCCGCACTTTTCAACGGATCATGGCCATGACGCCCAAACAGTATCGCTTGGCAGCAATTGGCGCTGATAACTAACAGAACCGATTCAACGTTTATTCTCAGACATCGTCTATTGGTGACTTTTGAAGCTATCGTTTGAAATAACTGCTACTTTTAGCATCATTGTTAATTGGCACGGTAATGATTTGCCTTAAACGAACTGCCTTACCGTAGCTGAATAGCTGTATTTTATCGCATTTTTTGCGGCTATTCGTAAAGATTAATCGGTTCGATGCTGTGCAAAGCAACACAACACTTTTACTAGTTGCGACGATGACCGTAAAATCGCTAGACTTAGGTCGTTGACCTAACTCGGAGCACAGCATGACAAACGCGGACAGTTCCTTACCTATCAACCAACCCAACACAAAAGAATCAGCCCGGGTGCTGACGTTATCCACCACGGCTTTCACCCTCTTGTTTGCGGTCTGGTTGATGTTTGGTGTCATCGGCATCTCCATCCAAAAAGAACTCGGTCTCACTGACATTCAGTTCTTCTGGCTAGGTGCGACCGCTATTTTAAGCGGTTCCATTTGGCGCCTAGCTTTTGGCATTTTTACCGACTGGTGGGGTGGCAAAAAAGTTTTTACCGCCCTGCTGTTGTTCACCGCGATCCCCACCTACCTCATTAGCCAGGCAACGACATTCAGTGAAATGATGTGGTGTTCGGCTTTCCTCGGCCTCGCAGGTAATTCATTTAACATTGGCATTGCTTGGAACTCCGCCTGGTTTTCCAAACAACGCCAAGGTTTAGCTCTTGGCACTTTTGGTGCAGGTAATGTGGGCGCCTCAATTACCAAAATGTTTGGTCCGGGGTTGATCGCCCTCGTGCCTGCCGCGGGATTAATGAATGGCATGATTCCTGGCGGCTGGCGTTGCATTCCCATTTTTTACACCGTTTTACTAGTGATTATGGCCATAGCCTTATGGTTTCTCTCACCCGCCGTTGATCGCATTCCCAGTAAAGGTCGTCCGCTCAGCGAAATGTTAAAGCCATTATCACACATCCGCGTATGGCGCTTCAGTTTATATTACGTGGTAGTATTCGGTGCTTATGTGGCCCTGTCGCTAACATTACCTAAATACTACATGTCGGCTTATAACCTTGAATTAAGTGTCGCAGCACTGCTAACTGCATTATTTATTTTTCCAGCCAGCCTCCTGCGCCCTTTAGGCGGATGGCTCTCTGATGTCTACGGCGCACGTATCGTCATGTACGGCGTTTTTAGTATCATGACCATCGCTTCCGGATTATTGGCACTCCCAGATGGCATCCTTGGTTTCAGTATCAATGTTTGGGGCTTTACGGCGCTCGTGGTGATGATCGGAGTTGGCATGGGTGTCGGCAAAGCCGCCGTATATAAGCACGTCCCTGAATATTTCCCCAAAGACGTCGCTGCCGTTGGTGGCATGGTTGGTTTACTTGGTGCATTGGGTGGATTTTTCCTGCCGCTCATGTTCGGTTATTGCAAAACCTGGACCGGCTGGATCCAAATTCCCTTCATTATTCTCTTCATCTTCACCGCAGCTAGTTTCTTATGGATGCACATCGTGATCATCGGCATGAAACGATCCGCAAGTCGCGGAGATGCCATACCTGAAGCCGTTACCGCGTAAACACTGACGATTTGTCAATTATCGACCCAGGCGTACCATGTACGCCTGGGTTTTTTGTCATTAATTTTTCCCTTCTCTGATCTGATGATTGGGATCGAATGAACTTCATCCCCCGCACTCTCGTTGACCTTGCGTGGCACTGATCAGCACGACATCAGAAAAATAGTTCCTAAGAAAATCGTCGCTCATCCGTGTTATAACTGAGAGCACACTCATGGGCATCGACTCCCTCTGGATAACTGACTGTGTCGGACAATGGGAAAAACCATTAATTGCTTATGCTCGACGATTGTTGGGATCCGAAGACGCCGCGCGTGATGTCGTACAAGAAGCCTTTTTGCGTTTATGTCACCAACCGAGAAACGTAATTGAACATCGTGTCGTTGAATGGTTATTCACCGTTGTCCGCCATTGCGCCATCAATCATTTACGCAAGGAAAAATCCATGCAACTGCAAGCCGAACCACTGACCGCTGAAATCACTACACATATCACCGCACCTGTCGCTACGGCGTCGCCGATGTCTCAATTTGAAACTGGTGAAAATTATCAGGGATTATTACTAGCACTTGCTACATTGCCGCACAATCAACAAGAATGTATTCGGCTGAAATTCCAGCAGCATTTATCCTATCAACATATTAGTCGCGTCACCGGATTATCGGTAACCAATGTTGGTTATTTAATTCACATAGGAATTAAAACGTTACGCGTCCACATGACCTCAACCACTGCCAGCGCAGGAGCCAACTCATGAGCACCATGCAGCACGATGATCCACGTCTGACCGCCTACGCCCTTGATGAACTCGACAGCCACGAACGCGCCGCTTTTGAAGCCCGAATCGCTGTTGACCCACAACTACAAGCTGATGTTCAAAATGAAGTCGCGCAAATTCGCGCGTTCACCAGTGATTTAGAGCAAGAATTAGCGACTGCCTTAATGTCGACACCGACTCTAACGGCCACCCAACGTGACCGTATTCAACACGCGGCACAACAACAACCAGCCGTTCCTTTTGCGTCAAGTTCGACAAAGACAACGAGTCCATGGAAACCGTTTTTTGGCTGGAGTGTTTTCGCAGCAGCAGCAGCGGCGACTATTGCCGTCATCATTTTTCCCGCCCTAAAACCAACGCACATGCCCCCTATCGAACCAACGGAATTACCTCCACGTCACATAACGACGATTGATGCGCCTGCAAAAACAGCGAACCCGATCTACGCACCGGTGTTAACTGATAAAGACAGTGAATTAAGTGAATTAAAGGGTGAAAATACCTCTGCTTCTCTATTAGCCCTATCCGTTCCCGTAAGTGAAACATCCATCGAATCAGACGTTGAAGCCGAAGTGCATAAAGGCAGAGAAGTCGCCGTCGCCACCATCGAAACAGGATCAACTGGCGCATTTATATCGATCGATGCCGGTGGTGGGGCCAGTGGCGCTTTTAGCAGGAGGACTAGCAGCAAACCGACAGAATTAAAACTTCGTTCCCAACAACCCAATGATTCAATAACTGAAAAAAAAATTTATGCGCCAGTGACCGCACCAAGCGGTGAGGCTTATACCCAACGCGCTGAGCATGGTTTTCAATTCGTGCACCAAGCACCCCTCTCAACTTTTGGCTTAGATGTCGACACCGCATCTTATAGCAATGTGCGACGGATGATTGAATCACGCTTGCTACCACCTGCTGAAGCCGTGCGCGTCGAAGATATGGTAAATTATTTTTCCTACGACCTTCCCAAACCAAAAAATGGTGAAGTGTTTGGCATCACCGTCGAAGTAACTGCCTGTCCTTGGCAATCTGAACACCAACTCGCTCGCATTGCCGTGCGCGGAAAAACATTCCCCGTAACCGAACGTCCTGCGCTCAATTTGGTTTTTTTAGTCGACGTTTCTGGCTCCATGAGTCCGAATAATCGATTACCACTGATCAAAACTGGTCTTAGTTTTTTAGCAAATTCACTGACACCCCGCGACAAAGTCGCTCTCGTCACTTATGCGGGTTCAGCCGGCGTAGCGTTACCAGCAACGCCAGGGACAGAAATTCGCACCATATTAAAAGCGATTGATGGACTTGGCGCTGGAGGAAGCACCAATGGCGCTTCCGGCATACAGGTGGCTTATGATGTGGCCCAATCCGGATTTATTCCGAACGGGGTTAATCGCGTCATCTTGTGTACCGACGGTGATTTTAATGTCGGCGTTACGGATCGTGATGCCTTGGTACAATTAGCGCAATCACGTGCACAAGCCGGAGTATTTTTAACCGTGCTAGGAGTTGGTGAAGACAATCTAAAAGATGCAACGATGGAACAAATCTCTGGCAAGGCTAACGGCAATTATCATTACTTAGATACCATCGCCGAGGCGCGCAAAGTCTTAGTGGAACAAATCGGCGGCACCTTAGTCACCATTGCTAAAGATGTTAAAGCACAAATAGAGTTTAATCCCGCGCGTATCAGTTCGTGGCGACAAGTCGGTTATGAAAAACGCCAGCTAGCCGCACGCGATTTCAACGATGACCGAAAAGATGCCGGCGAAGTCGGCGCTGATCATCAGGTCACCATGCTCTATGAATTAGTTCCTGCTCACCTCAATCATGGCGCGCCAGCACTGCGCTACCAACCTGCCCCAACACCTATTCTACCAACGACCGAAACCCACAGCCATGAATTAATGACCGTCAAAATGCGCTTCAAAGCACCCGATGGTCAGGTGAGTCAACTCGTTCAAAGCGTCGTCACCAATGATCAAGTCCGCGCCAATCCCAGTACCGATCAACAATTCGCCAGTGCAGTTGCGGCCTTTGCCTTACGACTGCGCGCCACCGCCGGCATGGACCTAACACTTCCCGCTATCGCCGCGCTGGCGCGCGACAGTTTGGGCAGCAACGCACAGGGTTACCGCAGTGAATTTGTCCAACTAGTTGAACGCGCTGCGACATTATCCGACCATGGAATCAGGGAATAAATTGAAACCCATTCCCTTGCAAGGCATACTAGAAGGACTGCGCCTCCCGTGAATTGCCATGATTGTGCATACCAAACAGGAACCGATAAAAATTATTGTAATGATTTTTTTGCAAAA